>NZ_DBNGMQ010000069.1:0-47722 GCF_057126245.1 Yeosuana sp.
TAGATAAAAGTCATTTAACCAAAGTTGTAGATAAATATCATCCTAGAAAATAAAAAAAAAAAATCCAGCGCTAACTGGATTTTTAATACTTGAATGTCATATATAGTAATATTTATGCCTTCGCAGAACTATTATTTGGCAATATTTACCGCTCTAGTTTCTCTAATCACTGTAACTTTTACTTGGCCAGGATAGGTCATGTCCGTCTGTACTTTTTGAGAAATACTAAAAGATAATTCTGCTGCTTTTTGATCGTCTACTTTTTCACTTTCAACAATAACACGTAATTCTCTACCGGCTTGAATAGCATAGGCTTTCTTTACACCATTAAAACCAAAAGCAATATCTTCTAAATCTTTTAAACGTTGAATATAACTATCTAAAACTTGACGACGCGCTCCTGGACGTGCCCCAGAGATAGCATCACAAACTTGAATAATAGGTGATATTAAAAATTTCATTTCAACTTCATCATGATGCGCTCCGATAGCATTACAAACTTCATCTTTCTCACCAAATTTCTCAGCCCATTGCATACCTAAAATAGCGTGTGGTGTTTCCATGTCTGCTTCAGCATCTGGTACTTTTCCAATATCATGCAGTAAACCTGCTCGCTTTGCTAATTTAGGATTCAGTCCTAATTCAGCAGCCATTACGCCGCAAAGCTTGGCCACCTCACGCGAGTGTTGCAATAAGTTTTGCCCGTAAGATGAACGGTATTTCATTCTACCTACCATTTTAATAAGCTCTGGGTGGAGGTTGTGAATTCCTAAATCAATTACCGTGCGTTTACCTACTTCTATAATTTCTTGTTCAATTTGTTTTTGAGTCTTATTTACAATCTCTTCAATTCTTGCAGGATGTATTCTTCCATCAGTTACTAACTTGTGCAATGATAAACGTGCAATTTCACGTCTTACAGAATCAAAGCATGAAAGTATAATAGCTTCAGGTGTATCATCTACAATAATCTCAACACCTGTAGCCGCTTCTAAAGCACGAATGTTTCGACCTTCACGACCAATAATACGTCCTTTAACATCATCCGATTCGATATTAAAAACTGATACACAGTTATCAACTGCTTCTTCTGTTCCAATGCGTTGAATCGTATTTATTATTATTTTCTTGGCATCTTGTTCTGCAGTTAATTTCGCTTCTTCTGCAGCGCTTTGAATGAACGACATCGCGTCATTTTTCGCTTCGCCCTTTAAAGATTCTATAAGTTGTTCTTTCGCTTCTTCAGCCGATAAACTAGAAATAACTTCTAATTGTTGCACCTGACTTTTATGAAGTTTATCAAGTTCTTCTTGCTTCTTTTCTAGAACATTAAGCCTATGATTGTAGTCCTTTGTTTTATCTTCTAAACTTTGATTTAACTTATTAGTTTTAGAAAGTTCGCTTGATATTTGAGATTCTTTATCGCGTGTCCGTTTTTCTGCTTCAGCCATCTTTTTATCGCGAGATAAAATGACTTTTTCATGCTCTGCTTTAAGCTCTAAAAACTTTTCTTTCGCTTGTAATATTTTATCTTTTTTAATTGATTCTCCTTCACTGTTAGCCGATTTAAGTATTGATGTGGCAGTTCTTTTTGCTTCCTTTACAAGTTTTGAAGCATTATTTTTTTCGAGTGTTTTTGCTATTATAAAGCCAATTATTAGCCCTAAAACCACTCCTCCTACTGCAAATATAATTGAGTTATCCATTCTTGTTTAGTTGATTTGTGTATATAAAAAAGCCTACACCAGCATAAAGTTTTGTATAAACTCCTTAAAAACAAGTTTAGGGCTAACAAGCTGATCAAGGATCTGCGACTAAGGCAGCATGCTTTTACAACTTAAACTCACCCTTTTTAAAGAATTAACGTTGAGTTTATCAAAAAAAATAACCAATGTAGGCAGTAACTTTTATTTTAAAGAACGTTAAGAGATTAAATGTGAATGTAACAAATTGTTTAAGGCCTCTAATTTTTCCTCAACATGTTCATTAACATTTTCTTTATCTATAGTTTTCTGTTCTACTTGAGATGCAAACTGCAAAGCACACATGGCCAACACATCTTGCTTATCTCTAACAGAATAACTTTGCTCAAATTGTTTAATCATGGCTTCAATGTTCTTAGCCGCTTTTCGCAGTCCTTCTTCTTGACTTGCATCAATTGTTAAAGGATAAACTCTGTTCGCTATAGATAGCTTTATTTTAAGCTTTTCTGACATTGATTTATGTTACATTAATCAGCAAGTTGAGCAATACAATGGTCAATATCGCGAATTAACGTATTTATTTTAAGCTTAGTTTCTCTTTTACTGTCGTCACTACCTAATATTGAATTTGCAATTTTAAGAGATTCATATTTTTCTTCCCAAGCTGCAGTTTCCTGCTTTTGGTCTTGAAGATTTTGTTTTACACTTTCTAATTCGTCTTTTAATTTTAAATTAGATTGTTTTAAAACCTCTAGTTTATGTAAAATTTTACTTATTTTATTTTCTAGAGAATCTACAATATCTTCAATGTTACTCATTTACAAAATTCAATAGGTATTCCACAAAGTTAACATACATTGCCATAAATTACAATTGTTTTTTCATAAAATTTTAAAATGCTTTATAACAACTCATAATCAAGGTAATGGCTTGATTATTGTTTAATTCTTGGTGTATTCAAGACAAATTAATATTTTAGCACCCCCATTCAAGTCACTTAAACAATTAATTTAATTGACTTTTAGTATAAAAACGTATTTATGCGATTGATCCTTATTTCTATCTTATTTTTATCTACTTTCTCTTTTTCTCAAAATAGCTTTCCGCAAGATTATTTTGAGAGTCCATTAGAAATTCCGTTAATACTTGCTGGCACATTTGCAGAACTTAGGTCCAATCATTTTCACGGCGGTCTCGATATAAAAACACAGCAAAGAGAAGGCTTAGAAGTTCTTGCTGCTGCGAAGGGGTTTGTAAGTAGAATTAAAATCTCTCATTTTGGTTATGGCAAAGCTTTATACATTACACACCCAAATGGGTATACTACTGTTTATGGTCATTTACAACATTTCAACCCTGCGATTGAAGCCTATATAAAAAAACGTCAATATAAAAAAGAATCCTTCGAGATTGAGTTATTCCCAAAAGCCGGTGAATTAAGTATTAATCAGGGTGATATTGTTGCTTATAGCGGAAACACAGGTGGTTCTGGTGGACCACATCTTCATTTTGAAATTCGTGATAAAGAAGAAAAACCTATAAACCCAATGCTCTTTGGTATGCCAGTAAAAGATGCTGTTAAACCTATAGTAAATTCATTATACGTATACCCTGTCGGAAATAATTCGCATGCTAAAAAATCAAACAACAAACAAGAATTAAGATTAATTCCTATAGAAAGTGGTGATTATATATCAGAAAGTATTGAAGCATTCGGAATCATTGGCTTTGCTATTGAAACGAATGACAGACAGAGCCTATCTGCTAACAAAAATGGAGTTTTTAAAATACAATCCTTTTTAAACGGTAATCGAAATTTTGAATTAGATTTTACAACATTTTCCTTTGATGAATCAAGACATATTAACAGGTTAATAGATTATGAAATTTATAAAACTAAAAAAAAGCGTGTTCAAAAATTATTTAATGATAACAATCCATTAAGCCTATTTAAATCTGTTGTAAATGATGGTTATTTAAAAATTAGTGACAGCACCTATTCAGTTTATAAAATAAGAGTGAGAGACTACGAGAACAATGACACTTGGGTAACCGTAAATATTAAAGGAAAGCAAAGTGGCTCTATTGAAAGTAAATTAAATGAAACGTCACCTTATTATATTTATGCTGATCAAACCACAAACTTAAAAGAAGGTGATATTTCGGTTGATATTTTTCCTAACACCTTTTATGATGACTTTTTTATTGATTTTAAAGTTTCAAATGATACTTTAATACTTCATAAAGATATCATTCCATTACAGAGAAGTATCAAAATTAATTTTGATGTGAGTAAATTTTCTGATGAGGACAAAAAGAAACTTTATATTGCAGAATTGTTAGGTTATAAAAATTACCCGTCGTATTCTTTTACAAAAAGACAAGATAATACGCTTTATACCTATACGAAAACATTGGGTACTTATGCCCTCACTTCAGATAATATTACCCCAACTATTAACCCTATCAACTTTAAAGACGGGCAATGGTTAAGTAATTTTAGATACTTAAAACTTAAAATTGATGATGAGCTTTCTGGCATTTCAAATTACCGCGCAACAGTAAATGGAAAATGGATTTTAATGGAGTATGATTATAAAACCAAAACATTAACACATGATTTTAACGACCATGTTGTTACGGATACAAAAAACAATTTAAAAGTAATAGTTACGGATAATGTTGGAAATAGTTCTACTTTTGAAGCGCTGTTTTACAGAAAATAAATGTCATAGCTCTTGAACACAAAATCTTTATATGTTACCCTGCTGCTTTTTTTAATGATTTTTATAAGTCATTCTCAAACAGCAACCATTAAAGGAATTATTTTAGATGATAATAAATTACCTATTTCTAATGTTAACATCAAATCGGGTTTAACAGGAACTATAAGCAATGATAATGGTTTTTATTTATTAAAAATTCCTTCAAACCAAAATATCACAGTTGAATTCACTCATATTTCACATAAAAAAGTCGAGAGCACCTTTAATCTTAAAAATGGTGAAACGTATGAGTTTAATCCCTTAATGAAGATTTCTGTTGAACAAATAGGAACGATTGTTATATCTGGGAAAAATAAAAGAAATGTTGAAGGGGTTTTAACACTGGATCCTGAAACCATTAGAAAAATACCTGGAGCAAATGCTGGTGTTGAAAACCTATTAATGTCCTTGCCAGGTGTAAGTAATAATAATGAGCTAAGTACGCAATATGCTGTTAGAGGAGGGAATTTTGATGAAAATTTGGTTTATGTAAATGGTATTGAAATTTACAGGCCTTTTTTAATTCGTTCCGGACAACAAGAAGGGTTGAGTTTTGTTAATACAGATTTAGTTAGAAATGTAGAATTTTCTGCCGGAGGGTTTCAGGCCAAATTTGGTGATAAATTATCGTCTGTTTTAGATATTACCTATAAAAATCCTTATCAATATGAATCTAACGTAGATTTAAGTTTATTAGGTGGCAGCATTTCTGTAGAAGGTATTAGTAAAGATTCTAAGCTTACAGGAATTATTGGGTTGCGATATAGAGATAACAGCTTGTTGGTTAATGCAAAAGAAACTCAAACAAATTATGATCCTGTTTTTGCTGATATTCAAACGTTTTTAACCTATAAATTCACGGATAAGTTTCATTTAAGTTTTTTAGGGAATGCCTCTTTAAATAGGTACAATTATCAACCTGAAACCAGACAAACAAACTTTGGAACACTTAGTGATCCTTTAGCCTTATTGGTATTCTATGAAGGTCAAGAAAAAGATCAATATCAAACATTATTTGGTGCCTTTAAAGGCACCTATTATGCAAATGATAATTTGACTATGAATCTCATTGCCTCAACCTATCATACTACAGAAGAAGAGTATTTTGATATTTTGGCACAATATAATCTCGGGCAAGTTAACTCTAATATTGGGGACGAGAATTTAGGCGAGGTAGAATTTAGTGAAGGTATTGGGAGTCAGTTAAATCATGGTAGAAATGATTTGGATGCCTTAATAACTAATCTTGAACACAAAGGGTCTTATAATATCAATGAAAATAAAATTGAATGGTCTGTAAAATACACGCATGAAGATATTCGTGACCGTTTAGTTGAATGGGAAGTAATAGATTCTGCCGGATTTTCAATAAACCCACCAAGATCAGAGAATTTTAACGAACAACCTTACACACCATATCAAGGGCCATTGGAAGCCTTTCAAAATGTAAGAGCCATTAACAAAGCTAAAATAAACAGACTACAAGCTTACGGGCAATGGAGCAAGCGTTCGACGCTTGGGGCCAGTGATGTTTGGTATAATGCTGGTGTTCGAGTGCATAACTGGAGTGTTTCTGGGGAAAATATAGTATCGTCTAATCAAACTGTATTTAGTCCAAGAGCTCAATTCGCCATCAAACCCTATTGGGAAAAAGACATGCTTTTTAGAATTGCAGCCGGACTTTATTACCAGCCGCCGTTTTACAGAGAACTTCGCGATGCAACCGGAACCGTTCAACCAAATGTAAAAGCACAACAGTCATTTCATATTGTCGCGGGAAATGATTATAGTTTTAAAATGTGGGACAGACCTTTTAAGCTTACTACGGAAGTATATTACAAAAACTTAAGTAATGTTAATCCTTATACCTTAGAAAATGTTCGCATTCGCTATAGAGCAGATAATAATGCAAAAGCATATTCATATGGATTGGATATGAGACTAAATGGAGAGTTTGTACCAGGTACCGAATCGTGGTTTAGCTTTGGCTATTTAAAAACTGAAGAGAATATCGATAATAGAGGGTATATAGCAAGACCAACAGACCAACGTTTAAAATTTGCTGCTTTATTTCAAGATTATGTACCCAATATTCCAAGTATGAAAATGTACTTGAATTTGGTTTATAATACAGGTCTTCCTGGCGGTTCACCTAGTTATGCCGATCCCTATCAATATCTAAACAGATTACCCGCTTACAAAAGAGCCGACCTTGGTTTACAATTTGTACTTGTTGATGCAAAAAAACAATTTAAAATAGGTTGGAAAAAACCATTTAAAGAACTGTCTTTTGGGTTTGAAATCTTTAATATGTTTGATGTTCAAAACTCTATTACTAATACATGGGTAAGAGATGTTTATAGTAAACGTCAATATGCTATTCCTAACTACTTAACGCCAAGAGTGTTTAATGTAAGAACTACGATGAAATTTTAAATGACCATTGTGTCTTCGAGTTATAAAATGTAACTTTATAAAATTCGTTTTTCTTTAGACGAACTTATTATATTTATTAATATTTAAATTTATTGATGATGAAAAGATGCTTCCTTTTAATAATGATGTTTTGTTTTCAAATCTCATTCACTCAAAATAATATTATTCCTGTTCCAGTCAGTTATAAACCCAATGATTCGTTCTTCACGTTTGATAATACGGTTCAAATTAAAATTCAATCTACAGATGAGCAAGTAATACATCATACCGAAAGTTTTTTGGCGCTATTAAAAGAAAAAGGCTTTGAATTTGAACTAAATAACAAGAAATCTAATAAAACTCTTGACGTTAGTATTTTGAAAAACTTTGATTCTGAAATAGGAAATGAAGGCTATGTTCTAAACGTTAATAAAAACAAAATAATCTTGAGTGCGAACAAAGCTTCTGGAATTTTCAACGGATTTCAAACATTAAGACAATTATTTCCTCCTGAATTTGAAAAGAACACTATAAAACAAACATCATTCAATATTAACGGTTGCAAAATAATAGATTATCCGCGTTTTAAATGGAGAGGTTTGATGCTGGATGTAAGCCGACATTTTTTTACTGTTGAAGAGGTAAAGGCCTACATAGATAAAATGTCTCAATATAAACTTAATGTGTTTCATTGGCACCTTACTGATGATCAAGGTTGGCGTATTGAGATTAAATCCTTACCAAAATTAACTGAAGTTGGTGCTTGGAGAGTGGAACGATTTGGCTCGTTTGGCTCAAGCAGACCATATCCAAAACCTGATGAAAAGGCTACTTATGGTGGGTTTTATAGCCATGAGGAAATTAAAGATGTAGTCCAATATGCCTTAGACAGAAATATAACCATCGTTCCAGAAATTGATATACCTGGACATAGTATGGCTGCCTTGGCTGCATACCCGGAATTATCAACCAAAAAAGAACCCAAATTTGTAAGTCCTGGTGTTAAATTTTCAGAATGGTATGGTAACGGAAAATTTAAAATGCTTATTGAAAATACCCTAAATCCGGTTGATGAAAACGTATATGATTTTGTGGATAAAGTATTTACTGAGGTTGCCGAGTTATTCCCTGGCGACTATATACATATGGGAGGTGATGAAGCATACCATGGCTATTGGGAACAGGACGCCAATGTTCAGGCTTTTATGAAAGAAAACAATTTAAAAGACAGTAATGAGCTTCAAAGTTATTTTGTAAAACGTGTTGAAAAAATCATTCAATCTAAAGGGAAAAAATTAATCGGTTGGGATGAAATTTTAGAAGGTGGTTTAGCCCAAGATGCCACCGTTATGAGTTGGAGAGGTATGAAAGGTGGTATTGAAGCTGCCCACCTTGGACATAACGTTGTTATGTCGCCTACTACCTTTGCCTATTTGGATTATACCCAAGGGGATTACAGTGTTGAAAATAAAATTTATGCCAGCTTAAGTTTAGAAAAATGTTATAGTTTCGAACCTGTTCCAGATTCAGTAGACCCAAAATATATTTTAGGTGGTCAAGGTAATTTGTGGGCCGAAAAAGTACCTACATTGCCTTTTGCTTTTTATATGACATACCCAAGGGCCTTGGCCTTATCTGAAACATTATGGAGCCCAAAAGCATTAAAAAATTGGGATGGTTTTATCGGAAGGGTTGAAAATCATTTTACCAGATTTGATAATGCTCAAATTAATATTTCAAAAGCAGTATTAGATCCCATCATAACAGTTTACAAAAAAGACAATAAATTAATTTGTGAACTAAAAAACTCATTACCAAACACTGAAATTTTTTACACAATCAATAATACCTATCCTGTAAACTTCGGTTTAAAATATACCAAACCATTTGTAATACCTGAAGGAGATTTAAGTCTTCAAACACAAACTTTTAAAAACGGTATTGCTATAGGAAGGTCATTAAAAATTGATAGAAAAGAACTCGAAGAAAGAGCTAAAAATTAATTATCTAAAACTAACGCACTCAACTGGTCTATTACAAAATCAATTTCTTCCTTTGTATTGTAAATACTAAAAGAAAAGCGAATTGATGGTTTTTGTAAATCACTATCGCTTAACAATTCGGCCAATACATGTGATGATTGTGTGCTTCCACTTTGGCAGGCACTTCCTTTTGAGCAAGCTATTCCCTTTAAATCCAATTGAAATAAGAGCATAGCCGATTTTTCTGCAGAGACCGGTAAACATACATTTACCAAAGTATATGTGCTTTTTTCTAAATCACCAGAACATCCATTAAATGTAACCAATGGAATCTCCTGCTTTATTTTAGTAATAAAATATTGTTTTAAATTTTGAATATAAACACGTTCACTTTCAAGATTGTTATAGGCATATTTTAAGGCCTCTTCAATACCAACAATATTATGAACACTTTCAGTACCTGCTCTAAACCCACGCTCCTGCTCGCCTCCAAAAATTAATGGTTTTAAACCAGATTTTTTTCTAATAAAAACAAAACCTACACCTTTAGGCCCATGAAACTTATGAGCACTAGCTGCTAAAAAATCAATTGGTATATCTTGAAGATCTAAAGGAAAATGTCCTACAGATTGCACAGTATCACTGTGAAACAAAGTGTTTTTGGTTTTACACAAAAGGGCAATACGCTTCAAATCTAAAAGATTACCTATTTCATTATTAACATGCATTAAACTTACCAATGTTTTAAGATCTGAATCCAATAGGGCTTCTAAATGATTGTAATCTATTTGCCCTTTCGAATCAATATCTACGTAACTAATCTCAATATCGTATTCTTTTTTTAGCTGCTCAACCGTATGTAAAACAGCATGATGTTCAATTTTAGACGTTATAACATGTTCAACATTCAAATCGCGTACAGCACTTCTTAAAACTAAATTATCAGCTTCTGTTCCGCCAGAAGTAAATAAAATTTCCCCTTCAGAAACATTCAAATAGCCAGCGATTGTCTTTCTAGACTGTTCAACAAGCGCTTTTGAAGATCTACCGAAACTATGTGTTGATGATGCATTACCGTAATGACGTTTCATCACATCAGTCATACTTATTATCACCTCATCTCTTATTTGAGTAGTGGCAGCATTATCTAAATAAATTGGTTTCATCTGATTATAATTATTGTTTTAAAAACTAAATAAAAACAAACTCACGATATTAAATAGTCCTTTAAGCTTCAAAAATACTTGAAATAAAATTATTATCATTATGCTGCGTTATAAATAACAATTCCATTATTTTTGTCAAAACCCAAATGCAATGCGTAACAAATTTTTAATTATCATTATATTAAGTTTATTTATCGCTTCATCATGTAATGATGGTGATATTATTACGGTTGAATTTGATTTTGATGATACTTTTGAGAGTTGTGGAGACATCGTTTTTTTTAAAACTAAAAGTGATCCTGCAGAATCTTTATCGCTTCAAATCACCTCACCTGCTTTAACACTCGAGAATTTACTTGAGGTTGATGAAGATAATACATTGATTACGACAAGAACCATAAATGGTTCGAGTAATACATTCAATTACAGAAGCTATGTTGATTTACCTTCGAATATATTTTGTAATGATATTCCGCCTTCAGATATTAAAATTACAAATGATTTAGAAAGCACGTCTGGAACAGCTATTTTCACAACAGTACTAACGGAAGATGATAACGATGATATTCTGGCAGCGTTGGAGGATATTAATGGCAATGGCGATTTAACTGATGATGATACTGACGGAGATGGAATTCCAAACTACTTAGATGTTGATGATGATGGTGATAATATACTTACCAAAAACGAAAACCCAGACGACAACGGCGACGGTGACATTAGTGATGCACAAGATACTGATGAAGATGGTGTTCCTGATTATTTAGATGATGATGATGATGGTGATACTGTATTAACACGCGATGAAGAAAATAGTTCTCAAGACCAAAACCCTGCCAATGATGTTACTAATAGTGATAAAGGAGCAGATTATTTAAACGCTGAAGTAGCCAATACAACGCCTGCAACGTCCTTTAGAGTTCATACTATATCTAAAACCTATGTCGTAACTTTAACAATAACCAATTTTGCGTTACCGAATGTTTCTCAAGATCTTTTAGATTTTGGAACCTTGCAAAATAGTGCATTATCTAGTTCTACTTCGTTTACTCCAGACTTCTAATCGTTTGGTGAGATATTTTGATAAATATAAACTTCGGTAGCACCTAATCCATATTTTTGATAATTGGCATCGTAGAATTTCACATTATTATACCTTCCAAACAGATATTCTAGTTCAATTTTTAAAATTCCTTCTCCTACTCCATGGATAAATACCACTTTTTGGATACGCTTTTTAATGGCAAAATCTAGTTGTCTTTGGGCCGTATCTAATTGTAATTTGAGCATCTCATGTTTAGTCATTCCTTTTGTAGAATTAACTAAGTGATGGATATGCAAGTCAACTTCCATCGTTGGTTCATATCTATCTTTTGCTCTTTTAACGGGTTTGTTTCTTTTTGCTGGTTTTTCTTTTTCAGAAAGTAGGTCATTAACATCTGTATGCGAAAACAAATTCTTTTTAAAATGGTGTGTTGACTTGTTTTGCACGATTTCAATTGAATTAAAATCTAATAAAAAACCATCCTTGGTTTCAATCGTTATTAAATTGCCTTTTATGTTTTTAATAACACCCGATAAATCTTCGTCAATAACCAATACAGAATCTCCTACTTTAAAATCCATCCTTATTCACGTTCTATAAAATCATTAGAATCATCTTTATCATTTCGACTTGGTATGTCTTTAGAAATTCTATAAATACCTAACATAAGTATTGCTATCCCACCTATTAAGATATATTCATTTTGTTCCGTACCAGTTTTTGCATAAACAGCAACTATTGAACCTATTACAATAAGTACATAATTTAAATATTTCATGAAATAAACATCTAAAAATTAATGATCAAAATTACATTAATAAATATATTATAAAGTGTAAATGGTAAATAAAATAAATCATTTATATATATTTATGTTATTATTTTAACTTAATATTAGATGGAAACCAAGCCAGTAAGACCAAGTAGTTATTTAGCACTAGCCATTATTAGTACCATTTTATGTTGCTTACCAGCAGGTATTGTAAGTATTATCTATGCTGCAAAAGTTAATAGCCATTATGACAATGGAAATTATGATGAAGCTATAAAAGCTTCCAAAAATGCTAAAACTTGGGGTATAGTTTCTGTCGTTATTGCACTTTTTGGTTGGATTATATATGCCTTAATTTTTGGATTAGCATTTTTAGGAATTGTAGCAAGTGAGTATTAAGCTTAAACTTATCATATATATCATTGTTTCCTTAATTTTATTTGGTTTTATATATTTTTATTTTAATTATAACCCAAGTGAAAATCGTATTTTTCCAAGATGTCCATTTTATTCAATAACTGGATTCTATTGTCCTGGTTGCGGCAGTCAACGGGCTATACATGGACTTTTACATGGACGTATTGTAGGAGGTTTAAAGCATAATCCTCTCATCTTATTATTAGTATTTGTTTTAGTGTATGATGCAACTATTTTCGTTTTAAAAAAATTGTATAACAAAAAAACAAACAACCTTTTGCACAAACCAAGAACTACGAATATCATCTTATTTATTATTATTATATTTTGGATCTTGAGAAATATAAAATTATATCCTTTTACTATATTAGCCCCTTAATTAGAACTAAATGTCAGGAGTTGAAGATTATATGCTACCCTGTTTAAACAAAACACTTTTTGGAATGGAGTGTTTAGGTTGCGGAATTCAGAGATCCATTTCTTTAATTTTTCAAGGGCAATTTATAGCTGCTTTTAAAATGTATCCTGCTATTTACACACTTTTATTGTTAAGCATATTTCTTTTATTTAATCTATTCTTTAAATTTAAACACGATTATAAAGTAAAAATGGGACTCATTATTCTCAATGTCATTATAATTGTTGTCAGCTATTTTATCAAAATTAATCACTAAAACTTTCAACATGGAAAAACAGAAATTACCAAATTCAACACTCATTTTAGTTTTCGGAATCCTTTCAATTTTAACATGCTGTTGCTATGGAATCATTGGTTTAGCACTTGGTATAATTGCCATTGTTCTAGCTAATAAAGCAACGGCTATATATGCACAAAATCCTAATGAATATTCTGGTTTCTCTAATGTAAAAACAGGAAAAACCCTTGCTATTATTGGTGTAATTCTTAGTTCAATATATGTTATTGCAACTATTTATTTTTATGTTACTATCGGGTCTGAAGGTATTCAAGAAATGCAACAACAATGGATGGAACAAATGCAAAATCAATAAGAATAGTCTTATTGATTATATAAAAAAAGCGACCCGATTGGGTCGCTCTTTTATTTTATAATGTCTGTTTATTATTCAAATTGTTTAAGTGTTTTAATAATAATACTAACGCAGTCTAATAACTCCTCTTTGGTCATTACTAAAGGTGGTGCAAAACGAATAATATTACCGTGAGTAGGCTTTGCTAACAACCCATTATCTCTCAATGCTAAACATATATTCCAAGCCGTATCGCTCTCCTCATCATCATTAATCACGATGGCGTTAAGTAAACCTTTTCCTCTAACTAGTTTCACCAAACTACTTGAATCAATATATTTTTGCAATTCACTTCTAAACAAATTTCCAAGTTTAAATGCATTTTCTGCTAATTTCTCATCTCTTACAACTTCAAGAGCTGCCATAGCTACAGCAGCAGCCACTGGATTACCACCAAAAGTACTTCCGTGGTTTCCCGGTTTAATAACATTCATAATGGCATCATTTGCCAAGACAGCAGAAATTGGATATACACCGCCACTAATGGCTTTTCCTAAAATAAGAACATCTGGTTTGACATCTGGTTGATTCGAACAATTTTTATCTTCACAGGTGCAATTGCCACAAGTCGCTAATAAACGTCCTGTTCTTGCTATTCCCGTTTGGACTTCATCTGCAATAAACAATACATTATATTGTTCGCATAACGCCTTTGCTTTTGTTAAATAATCAACGCTAGGAACATAAACACCTGCTTCCCCTTGTATAGGTTCCACTAAAAAACCAGCTACATTAGGGTTGCTTTTTAATGCTTCTTCTAAAGCTATTAAATTATCATATTCAATTTTTATAAACCCATTAGTAAATGGTCCAAAATGTTTACGGGCTACCGGATCATTTGAAAAGGAAATAATGGTTGTTGTTCTTCCATGGAAATTATTTTCACAAACAATTATGTCTGCTTTATTCTCATCTATTCCTTTTACTTCATAGGCCCATTTTCTACATATTTTCAAAGCCGTTTCTACAGCTTCTGCGCCGGTATTCATTGGTAATAACTTATCAAATCCAAAGAATTCACAGGCAAATTTTTCATACTTTCCAAGCATATCATTATAAAACGCTCTGGAAGTTAATGCAAGTGTTTGAGATTGATTGATAAGTGCCTTTACAATTTTTGGGTGACAATGGCCTTGGTTTACAGCAGAATATGCCGATAAAAAATCATAATATTTTTTCCCATCTACGTCCCATACATACACACCTTCTCCACGAGAAAGTACTACTGGTAGTGGATGATAATTATGAGCACCATACTTGTTTTCTAATTCAATTGCTTGCTGAGATGTTAATTGTTCTAAAACAGCCATTTTAATTTGTTTTTAATTAATAAAATAACCATTCCTACTGTACCTTTATCCTTTCGAAGTATCGAAAATTCAGCGTGGGAGAGAAATCATCCCTACGACTTGCAAGGTACTAAATATTAGTTGTTTGATAAAATCTAACAAAAATATTTACGAACTTTACAAAAACATAAATTTTGAATAAATTCTGTAACCTCGGTTACTATTCATTTCATAATAAACATTTACTTTTAACATGCATTATTAATTAATCTTCCTATGAAAAAACTTTTATCACTCATCGTATTAATTTTTATTATTTCTTTTTATAACTGCGGAAAAAAGAAATCTGATAAAACTCCTGAAACTATAACCATTAAAACCAAAAGTGAAGAAAAAAAGGAATCCTTAAAAACTGCTAAACTGTCCGCTGCAGAGACCGCATTAATAGCAAAAGGACAACAGTTATTTAAAGATAAAACCTGTTTTGCTTGTCATCAGCCAAATACTAAAATTATTGGTCCATCAATTATAGATATAAACAAAGTTTACAAAGAAAAGAATGCTGATATTATCGCTTTTTTAAAAGGTGAATTATCACCCATTGTAGATACAGACCCCGGGCAAGTTACTATAATGAAAGCCAATTTAGATAGTTTTGTAAAAAATTTAAAAGATGATGAATTACGAGCCATTAAAGCTTATATGATAAGTGTAAAATAACTTCATTTTTTTAAATATTTTTAAACGCCTAAAACTATTTAGGCGTTTTTTAATGAAAAAAATTACTTTTGCAGCATGTCTAGAAGAACAAAAAAACAAGTTTTTAAAAATATTGAGGTTATTGATGCAGGTGCTAAAGGAAAAACCATAGCAAAAGCCCCGGACGGAAAGGTTATTTTTTTATCCAATGCTGTGCCTGGCGATGTTGTTGATGTACAAACTTTTAAAAAGCGCAAGGCGTATTATGAGGGGAAGGCCATTGAATTTCTTAAGCTTTCTGAAAAGCGAACAGAGCCTGAATGCGAACATTTTGGTGTTTGCGGAGGTTGCAAATGGCAAGACATGGCTTATGAACATCAACTCTATTACAAGCAAAAGGAAGTACTTAATAACTTAACCAGAATTGGACACATCGAATTACCAGAAGCGACACCTATTTTAGGTTGTGAAAAACAATATTTTTATAGAAATAAAATGGAGTTTTCGTTTAGTGATTCTCGCTGGTTGACCGTAGAAGAAATTCAGTCTGATGAAGACTTGGGTGATAAAAATGCACTAGGGTTTCATATACCTGGCATGTGGGATAAAATACTCGACTTAAAAACATGCCATTTACAGGAAGATCCATCCAATGCTATTCGCAATGCTGTGAAGCAATTTGCCATAAACAATAAACTTGAATTTTTCAACACACGTAATCAAACCGGATTTTTACGCACCATGATGATTCGCACCTCTAGTATTGGTGATATTATGGTGATGATTCAATTTTATAAAGAAGACAAAGTGAAACGCGAATTATTATTAGATTTTATTGCTGCAGAATTTCCACAGATAACATCCTTACAATATGTGATTAATGGTAAAGCCAATGATACTATTTACGACCAGTTAGTTATTTGCTACAAAGGTTCAGATCATATTTTTGAAGAGATGGAAGGCTTAAAGTTTAAAATAAATGCTAAATCTTTTTATCAAACTAACTCTAACCAAGCTTATGAGCTTTATAAAATCACCAGGGATTTTGCCGGATTAACAGGTGATGAATTAGTGTATGATTTGTATACCGGGACCGGTACAATTGCACAATTTATTGCCAAACGAGCAAGGAGAGTGGTTGGTGTTGAAGCTGTGCCGGATGCTATTATTGCCGCTAAAGAGAATGCACAATTAAACGGTATTAAAAACGTTGAATTCTTTGTTGGTGATATGAAACAGGTGTTTAACAATGAGTTTATATCGGCCCACGGGCAACCAGATATCATCATTACAGACCCACCACGTGACGGTATGCACAAAGATGTGGTTGAACAAATATTAAATATAGCCCCGAAAAAAGTGGTTTATGTAAGTTGTAATAGCGCAACCCAAGCGAGAGATTTAGCTTTAATGAATCATTTATACAAGGTTATAAAAACGCAGGCAGTTGATATGTTTCCTCAAACGTTTCATGTAGAAAATGTTGTACTTTTGAAGAAACGTTGAGAATAAAACAATGAATTTTTTAGTATTAAGATTAAATGAAATATTATAAATTATTAGCCATACTTTTTGGAATTATCACCATTTTTTCAATGGGTTGTGAGCCAGATGATATTTGTCCTGCAAGTACACCAACAACCCCTAGTTTGATTATAAGATTCTATGATATTTCCATACCTGAAAATAAAAAAAATGTCTTTAAGTTTCGCATTCAAGGTGTAGATAATGACAACCCTTTAACCGATTACAATGTTGTAACTGCCGATTCTATCGTTCTGCCCTTGAAAACTGGTGATTTTTCTACTCAGTATAAACTTCATCAAGAATACGCTTATAAGGATAATAATACACCAGACGACAATACTGATGACACCATTGAGGGCAATGAAGATATTATTACCATAAATTATACCACTGAGGAGGTCTATGTATCAAGAGCCTGTGGTTACAAAACCATTTATAAAAATGTGACCCTTACCATAGAATCTGACACCGACAATTGGATTCAATCAAAAGAATCATTAAACGATAACCAATCTGTAGAAGATGAGACATCAGCACATTTCAAGTTATTTCATTAGTCTATTAATATTAATGCTGTTTTGTGTATCATCATATGCCCAAAATGACAGCATTGTAAGTCCGGTTAATGACTCGTTAAAAGTAAAGCTAAAATACGGGCTTAGAATTGGCGGTGATGTTGGAAAACTCATTCGTTCTTTTACTGATGATGATTACACTGGTTTTGAAGTAAATGCCGATTACCGAATAAAAAAAGCGTTGTATATAGCAGCCGAATTAGGGATAGAGGAAAAAATAACCACCAATGATTATTTAGATGTCACCACGAGCGGTACGTATTTAAAAGCTGGTATAGACTATAATCTTTACAAAAACTGGTTAGATATGGATAATATGATTTACACTGGTTTTCGTGTAGGAGCATCCGCTTTTAGTCAAAATATTAATAGTTATGCTATTTATAATACAGATCAATATTGGTCTCCACAATTTACGTCTTCGGAGTCTCAAAAATTCAATGATTTAACAGCTTTTTGGATTGAACTGATTATCGGTATTAAAGTAGAACTTGTTAATAATCTTTATTTAGGTTTAAACGCTCAACTTAAGGGTTTAGTTAGTGAAACTGTTCCTGTAGGCTTTGAAAATATCTACATTCCTGGATTTAACAAAACCTATGATAGTAGTGGTATTGGCGTAGGATATGGCTATACCATTTCATACTTAATTCCGCTTTACAAAAAGGATAAAAATTAATTATTCAAGACATATTCCTCGTTTTTATAATTTTTTTGTTTTAAATCAGAATAAGGGGTTGTAGATATAGATAAATTTTTATTTCGAACTTTTTTAGCTAAATAATCTTTATTTACTATTTTAGTAAAAAATTATACTAACCGAAACCAACCAACCAACCATGAATCCACAAAAAACGGAGCGTCTTCACGCTTTAGATTCCTTAAGAGCCATTATGATGATGCTGGGCATTGTTTTACATTCGGCAAATACCTATGTTATTGCAGATTATGGCGCCTCTTGGCCATTGAAGGATCCCAACAGTACTGGACTGCTTTTAGATTGGATATCGAGTTTCGTTCATGCTTTTAGAATGCCCATCTTCTTTGTTGTAGCTGGTTTTTTCGCCTCACTCCTCTTTCATGAAAGGTCTTCTGCGAAAATGATAAAAAATAGAGTCAACCGTATATTAATACCATTTATTGCTTTTGTAGTAGTTCTATGGCCGTTGGTAAGGATAAGTTTTAGCTATTCGAATGTTGTTTTTACTCTAGGAAGTAATCCTTTATCAATCTCTTTAGCTGCGTTTTCTGAGCCATCTGCCTTTATTCCTCAACATACAATGCACCTTTGGTTTTTGTATTATTTAGTCATGTTTTCTATTACTTCATTTTTGGTGGGATTAGCTTTTAAAAAACTGCCTTGGTTTACATCTAAATCTAGTCAATTAGTAAGTTTTATTATCCAACGTCCGTTATTAAAAATAGTCGTGTTTTCGGTCATTACCTTTTTACTGTTGTTAACAATGAATCGCACTTGGGTTGCAACATCATTAAGCTTTACTCCAGATTTTAACACCTTTATTTTTTATGCCTTCTTTTATTTCTTTGGATGGGTACTATTCAAATCAAAATCGTTATTAAGTAGTTTTATGACTTATGATTGGGCTTTTACCATTTTAGGCTTAATCCTATTTACAGTCTACTTTTTAATGGATACGAGTACCTTATCATTACAAGTGATTATGGTTATAAAGTCAGTAAATGTATGGCTATTTATATTTGGTTTTACGGGACTTTTTATTAGGTATGCCAGTACACATTCGGCTATCATGCGCTATGTTTCAGATTCATCCTATTGGGTTTATTTATTGCATTTACCCTTAACAGCCTTACTGCCTGGTTTCTTAATGGGGTTTGTAGCTCCAGCATTTGTTAAGTTTTTAATAGTAATGCTAGGCACTGCGTTTGTTTGCTTTGTAACCTACCATTATCTGGTAAGAAACACCTTTATTGGTAAATTCCTAAACGGCAGACGCTATTCGAGAAAATTAAAGGATATTAGTGTTCAAAAACATAATGTACCGCAGGTTCAAACAGCTAATTAAAAGGTTGATTGTTGTATTTCAATAAAAAATACAGGAGTCTTACGGTTTTTTTTTGAGTAGTAGTAATTTCTATAGATTTTAAGCAAAACAAGCCCATTTGTGCCATTATTTTTACGAAAGTTGGTTTTTGTCAGAAACATAAAACCCAAGATATACGACCTATCATTACTAATAGTGGCCTAGTAAAACCTGAAATGAATGCATCTTCAAAGGTGTATGACTTTAAAATAAATAAATATTATGGGAAAAAATAAAAGACTAATTCCAATCCTCATCATTATACCTCTAATTTTGCTGATTCCATTAATTGCGATGCAATTGTCAACAGAAGTAAATTGGTCATTATTAGACTTCCTTGTTATGGGAGCGTTATTACTTGGCGTTGGATTAATGTTTGAAGTTGTATTGAGGAAAGTTCCAAAGAAGAATAATCGTATAGTGCTCATAGCGGTAATACTTATTGTATTCTTACTTATTTGGGCGGAACTAGCAGTTGGAATATTCGGAACTCCATTTGCAGGCTCTTAATACAGTTAAATAAGAACGCATAGTATTTATAATTAATCGCTTGGTTCAAGCCTGCTTGCAAAAACCCTAGATTTCCCACTGGTTCGTTCCATTTTTGGTAAGTTAGCTACTCAGACGCGCAACTACCTTTAAACGTAAGCATAACAAAAAAAATCTATTTAAATACTTGCATTTTTTGTTACCTGCATACATAGAGTATTTTGCGAAACGTTCTTATGAATGAGAAACGATTGAAATAATCTCTAAAACAATAATTCCAAATTCTCTTTCATACTCACAACAAAAAGATTGTTTCGCTTCATTGCATGACGCACGCAATAATCCATACTATAAATGCATTTTATCCCCCTTGTAAGGTGTCAGCACCATCCAATAAACCGACCAATTCATGTGGGTTATGGATTAACACGGGAAGATGTTGCGGACAAATATAAAATTCACTGTCTTTATGATAAAATTTAGTAACAGGTGTTTCCATGGATGTTTTTTTACACACAATACACACTTTAGATTGACTCATAATTTTATGTTTTAATTATATAACAAAACTATTATTATAATTTCTTATTAAACCTAATATTGGTCATACTTTAATCGTATTATTAAAAATAAAGTTGATAACTGCTAATAAATACCCTTACGTGCGTATTGTTTTTTTTTATATAAATTCTAACTTAGCTTATCGCTTAATAAAATTATTTAAATGATTTTATATCTAAGACTTTGCCGACGAATAAGAGACCTTTAAAAAATATATTATGCTTAAAATAATCATCCTATCTCTCATTTCTTTCAGTATTTATGGGCAAAAAAATGCTTTTGTCTACGAAGTTGACCTCACAAACAAAAACGATGCCTTTAATGTAACACTAACAGTTCCAAAATTATCGCAAATAGATGACGTGTATAGTTTTGTTTCGTATGCTCCTGGAGTGCATCAACCTTTAGATTTTGGTCGATTCATCAAAATGTTCAAAGTTTATGATGAATCCGGAAACGAACTCTTAACTAATAAAATTTCTATTAACGATTTTAGAATTCTTGAACCAACGAAGGTTTCTAAAATCATATATGAAATTGACGATTCCTTTGATATGAGTACAGCGTATCACCCGATATACCCCATGAGTGGAACCGGAATTAATGATGACTATATTATTCTTAACACGCATGGTGTTTTCGGCTATTTTAAAAATTTTAAAAACACCCCAATAAAATTAAAAATTAAGCTGGAAGGAACACAAAAAATTGGTACTGCTCTAAATATGGGTGATAATGGTTATTATGAGATAGAATCATATTACCATTTAACAGATTCTCCCGTATTAATTGGAAATAAATTATCCTACGCGTATACAACGATTGATAGTATTCAAGTTGACGTATATGTGCATTCGCCTTCTGGCGAAATTACTGCTCAAATGGTCCTTGATCAAGCCTTAGATATTCTTGATGCAGCAGAAAAATTTATAGGGTTTTCTCCTGTAGACAGATACACATTTTTGATGTATTTTGCTTCGCAAAAAGATATTCAAGATATGCCCGTGTTTCAAAGCGGAGGCGCATTAGAGCATTCTTTAAGTTCTACCTATGCCTTACCAGATATGCCTCAATATTTGCCGTTACTTAAAAATGTAATTGCACATGAGTTTATGCACATTCTAAGTCCGCTTAACCTTCACAGCGAAGTATTAGCTAATTTTGATTATTCCAACCCGGTCTCAGAAGATCAACATGTATGGCTGTATGAAGGTGTCACTGAATGGGTTTCTTACATCATGCAGGTTAAAGCCGGAATAGAGACTCCACAAGACTATTTAAATTATTTATCTGAAAAGGCAAATTATAGTGAAAATTATGACACCAAATATAGTCTTGCACGCATTAGTCGCGAATGGTCTACTGATGAAGGCAATAAACAATATGGAAATATTTATCAGTTGGGGGCACTTACTGCAGCAATGCTCGATATTAAACTGTTACAGCTTTCAAATGGGAATAAGGGATTACGTGGATTATACCTTGATTTAATAAAAAAATATGGTAAAGAAACGCCATTTGATAATGCCACATTTTTCGACACACTGGTTAATATGACCTATCCAGAGATAGGAGATTTTGTTGATAATCACATCAAAAATAATACGCCATTTGATTTCGAAAAAGAAATGAAACCGTTTGGTATTAAGTATTATAAAAAACGACCTAACCCTGACCATCTTCCTACCATGGGATTAACTATCAGACCCGGCGCTAACAATCAACCCACAGTAGTGTCAATGTCTTCGGACTATTTGGGTGCAAAAGTTCAAATAGGAGATATTATTACTCACATTAATAGTACGGAATTGAATGAATCGACTTATCAAAACCTGTTTGAGAGTATCACAAAAATGAAAATTGGTGATAATTACCAACTGGATATAATAAGAAATGGAAAAGAGATGAAAATAACTGAAAATTTATATGCCAAATATGATAGAAATGTATTCGAGTTTGATAAGGATGCTTCTAATGAAGCTATAGCACTGAGGAACAAAGCAATTTGAATCGTGACCAATCATTTTTATTTAACCCGTAACATATTGCTAACAATGTATAACATTACTTTGCACTTCTTTTCGTTACTAAAATTTGATTAATTTTATCACACGTCATTGCGAAAGAGGAACGATTGAAGCAATCTCATAGATAGTAACTCAAAGTAATTTACGCATAATGCACACTTTAGTATGCCCCATAACCATATAGGTTTTAAAGGAACTACAAAGCTTTCCTTCTTTTTTTGTATAAAAACTAATATTCGTCATACTTCCATCGTATTATTAAAAATAAAGTTGATAAATGCTAATAAATACACATAATTGCGTCTTGCTTTTTTTGTATGAAAATTCTAACTTCGCTTATCATATGATAAAATCAATTAAAACAAATTTTATCCGATTGTTATGTTTCATTATGACCAACTAAAAGACTAAAAATAAATGAACTTAGAAAATATAGTATTAATAAGTGAACTGTTAGCTTCAATTGCTGTTGTTATTACGTTGGTTTATTTAGCGAAACAAGTAAGACAGAGTACTCGTGTAAATAGAGCAGCATCAAGACATTCACTATCCCATTTTGCATTAGAATTAACAAAATTTAGAGCAGAACATTCAGATCGTTGGGAGAAAGTAATGAAAGAAAAGGAGTTAAGTGATGGCGATATAGAGTTTAGAAATTGGAACCATATGATGCTTTTGCTTCACGCGGAAACGAATTATCATCACCATAAGTTGAAACTCATGCCAGACAATCATTGGAATAATTATGCGAAATTTATCCTATCTGCTTTGGATTCATCTGGTTTTAAAGATTATTGGAACCTGGTAGGTTTTGCTTTTTCAGAAGATTTTTCTGAATGGATGAATAAAATATTTTCAGGATCAAAAGCGCAATAATACCAAATGATTAAATTCTTTAGAAAAATTCGCCAAAAACTACTCTCTGAAAATAAATTCAGTAAATATTTTATTTATGCAATAGGAGAAATCATTCTTGTAGTTATCGGAATTTTGATTGCATTACAAGTAAATAATTGGAATGAAGAAAGAAAATCCAACATTGAAACTAATAAAATCAGGGAAGAATTAAATGCCGAGTTTTACAATAATCGAATCGTTTTAAATGAGAGAATCAAAGATTTAAAGATTGCCAATAGCAATGTTAGAATCGTATTGAGTTTAATAAACAAAGAAAAGACAAAACTTCAAGATGTTAATATTGATAGTATACTCAGTAAGTCTTTAAAATACGGAAATTATAATCCAGCCAATAATACGATTAATGAATTAATAAGTTCTGGAAAGCTGGGACTGATTAAAAATAATTCTATAAAAGAAAATCTATTTAATTGGCTACAATTAATCGAAGATGCTGATGAGGATTTTAAAAATCAGGATTTACAAGCTACTACCCTTCTAATTCCATATTTATACAAAAATGTTTCGATGAAAAACTTAAACACTTATAACAATATGGGAGTTGATGAAAGATCGGAACTTATCAACGATAGTTATTACAAAGTTTTTAACGACTTGGAATTTGAGAATTTATACCAAGGAAAATTGTTTTGGAATTCAATTATGCTAAATCATTACAAAGAATTGGATACATTAGCTTTAGAAATAATTAAACGAACAGAAAATAAAAAATAACAAAAGACAAACTTAAGACGTAAAAAATTCATTGCTATAGTTGGCTAAGCATAAGGAAAATTATAACTGATATTTCCGCAACGACATCATACACAAACACGATAAATGTAAAAAAATTTAATTCATATACTTCCCCTTTTTACTACCTTCATACATCACGTATTTCACCAAACGGGCCTCCAGCTTAGCATTGTATAACTGTATTTTTCTTGAAGGTCTTAAACCAACATGCTTTAAGGCTTCAAGATTACTGGTAATAAACCAAGCGTCCGTACCTGGGTAGTTTTGCTTTAAGGTATCCCCAATGTTTTTATAAAGGGTTTCCATATCAATATCTAAACGTTCCCCATAGGGCGGGTTAAATACCATATGTAATTTATCGTCGCCACCTTTTTGGGTTTTAAAAAAATCTTCGTGCTTTATCTCTATAAAATCATCTAACTGCGCGTTTTTAACATTCTCTTTGGCTTTGGCAACTGCACTTGGCGCTTTGTCATACCCAATAATTTTATGATGGAAATCGCGCGTTTTACCAAGCAATGACTCTTCAATTTTTTCAAACAATTCTACATCCCAATCCTGCCAACGTTCAAAAGCAAATTCCTTACGCATTAAATTGGGTGGAATATTACAAGCAATCATAGCGGCTTCAATAGGTATAGTACCGCTACCACACATAGGGTCCATAAAATCCGACTGTCCGTCCCAACCAGACATCATAATAATTCCTGCCGCCAACACTTCATTAATCGGCGCAATATTAGTGGCAATTTTATAGCCACGTTTATGTAAAGAGTCTCCAGACGAATCTAGAGAAATAGTACATTGTTTTCTATCTATGTGCACATTCACTTTTAAGTCGGGGAATTTTAAATCGACATCTGGTCGTTCTCCGGTTTGCTCTCTAAACCTATCAACAATAGCGTCTTTGGCTTTTTGGGCAATGTATAGTGAATGTGAAAACAAATCAGAGTGAATGGTAGCATCGATAGCCAAAGTGCCACTGGATTTTAAATAATGTTCCCATGGCATCTCTTTAATTTTATTGTATAAATCTTGTTCGCCTGTTACTCTAAACGTCTCAATAGGTTTTAAAATTTTTATAGCTGTACGCAAGCCTAAATTTGCCTTATACATAAAACCTTTATCACCCGAGAAACTAACGTTACGAACACCTGTTTTTACCTCTAGTGCCCCTAGTTGTGTAAGCTCTTTTGCTAATAATTCTTCAAAGCCAAATAAGGTCTTGGCTACCATTGTAAAATTTTTCTCCATTATTAATCGTAAATAGATTACAAAAATAGTTTAATTTTGCGGCAATCTAAATGTTTATTAGGAATTAGGTTAAGGGTTGAAGCGGCATCCTTTTTTGTGCAAATATCAAATTTGATGATAACTTAATTTGTATGTTAATAGAAAATTTGATGAGATACTAAAACTAGTCTAGCACAAGAAAGATATAGCGGAAAACCTGACCACGCCAAAGCGTGGGAACCCAAAAAAAAAGTATGACAAAAGATAGTGCGCAATGGTTTTCTTCGTGGTTTGACACACCATTTTACCATATACTTTACAAAGATAGAGATGATGCTGAGGCACACGTATTTATGGATACACTTACTCAATATTTAAATATCCCTGAAGGTGGGACTATTTTGGATTTAGCTTGTGGAAAAGGTAGACATTCTGTGTATTTAAATACCTTAGGGTATGATGTAACAGGTGCTGATTTGTCCGAAAATAGTATTGAGTTTGCCGAACAGTTTGAAAATGAACATTTGCGTTTTAAAGTTCATGATATGTGTAAACCATTTAACAAACGGTTTGATGCCGTTTTTAACTTGTTTACTAGTTTTGGTTATTTTGAAAATGATGCCGATAATTTGAGTACCATAAGAGCTATTAAAGCTGATTTAAATGAAACAGGGTTCGCGGTTATTGACTTTATGAATTCTAACTATGTGATTGAAAATTTGGTGCATGAAGAGATGAAAGTGATTGATAATATTACCTTTTTTTTAAAACGCTCTGTTGATAATGGCTATATTGTAAAAGAGATAGAGTTTGTGCATGAAGATAAAAATTATAAATTTCAAGAACGTGTAAGGGCTTTTACTCTATCTGATTTTGAAGAGTTATTTGAAAAAGCTGGGGTACACTTACTTGATATCTTTGGTGATTATAAATTAAATAAATATAACCCTAAAACGTCTGAACGTTTAGTGTTAATTTTTAAATAATCTGGTATGTTGAATATTATACTTCCAATATTGAGTGTGCTACTAGGCTTTTTTGTGGTAGTGGTTTTAAAACCGTCTCAACGGAAAAACTTAAAGCTTTTATTAGCATTTAGTGGCTCGTTTTTATTATCTATTACCGTTTTTGATTTTTTACCAGAGGTTTACCAAAACAACGATAAATCTATTGGATTGTTTATTATGATTGGTATTTTACTCCAAATCATTTTGGAGTTCTTCTCAAAAGGTGCCGAACACGGACATGTGCATCTAAACAAGGAAAGTACGTTGTTTCCGTGGTTGCTATTTATAAGTTTAAGTATTCATTCCATTTTGGAAGGCATTCCTATAGAAGCACATCATAATTTAATTTATGGCATTATAGTCCATAAATTACCCATTGCTATTATTTTATCGACGTACTTTTTAGCGTCTGAATTAAGTAAAAATAAGATTGCGTTCTTTTTGATTTTATTTGCTGTTATGACGCCATTAGGAGTCTTACTTTCATCAAATTTTGAAATTATTCAAGTATATTATTATGAAATTTCTGCCATTGTAATTGGTATCTTTTTACATATTTCTACGACCATTTTGTTTGAAAGTAATGAAAATCATAAATTTAATTTAACCAAGCTTATTACCATTATAGTGGCGGTGGCTATTGCCTATTTTATTTAAACAATTTATATGTTTAGTAAAGAAGAATCTAGAATTTTAAGACATGAATTTTGGACTAGTTATGGAAAATCATTTCCCAGAAAATGGATATTATATGACACCAAAATTAAAGGGTTTAGCTTCAAGTTTCATTTTGATACTAAATCAGCTTTAGTGGCTTTAGACCTAGAAGATGATCTTGAAAACCGTATTAAATACTGGGATAAACTGCAATCTTTGCAGTCTATTTTAAAAGAAGCGTATCTTCCTAATACTATTTTTAAAGAGGAGTATTTTTTAGATAATAAAAAAGAAATCTCAAGAATTTATGTTCCCTTAGAACAAAAGGTTTCTATTCATAATAAAAACACTTGGGGTGATGTTATGGAGTTCTTCAACAAGAACATGATACTTTTTGAAAGTTTTTTTGAAGACTACAGAGATTTTTTAGAAGATTAAAACTTATAAAATCTTCTCCATTTTATAATCGTCCATTACAAAGCCATTACCAATATCAGTCACCATCTCTCCTACCCTTTTAAAGCCCATAGTTTCATAAGCGGCAATAGACTTTACATTATACTTGTTAACCCCTAAGGTAATAGATTCACAATGTTGCTCTATAGCTTTCTTTGCGACAAACTCAATGGCTGTTTTACCAATTTTTCGTCCTCTATACTTCTTCAGAATATAAATCTTACTCAAATACAAACTGTTTTCTTGTTTTATAACAGAGAGATAACCAATCAATTGATTATTAAAGTACAGCATAAAATATTGGTAACCATCTGTAAATTGTAAATACATCGCTTCAGCCGATTGGAAATTTTTAAGCATATATTCTACTTGCTCAATTCCAATAATTGTCACATAATGTTCACGCCAAATTATATTAGCCAGTATTTCAATATCTTTAAAATGTTCTTTGGTAGAAGCTTTTACTATATCTGTCATAATTTATTAAACAATTATATGCTAAATAACATTGAGAAAAATCATAAAAAAATGACAGATGGCACCTGCCAATACAAAAAGATGCCATATTACATGATTATAAGGAATACGGTGGATTGCGTAGAAAACAATTCCAACCGTATAGGCCATTCCACCAGCAAACAACCATAAAATACCATTACCAAAAGCATCAGATAGATTTGAGAAATCAAAAATAATGAGCCAACCCATTACCAAATAGAGTAAGGTTGAAAATACTTCAAATTTTCCTGTAAAAAATAACTTTAAAATAACTCCAAACGCCGCAATACCCCAAACAACCCAAAACAAGGTCCACCCCATACTCTGTTCTAAAGTAATAAGCAAAACAGGCGTATACGTACCAGCAATTAATAGATAAATACTTATGTGATCTATAATACGGAAATAGTGTTTCTTTTTCTCGCTCTTTACCGAGTGGTATAACGTCGAGGCTGAAAACAAAACAATGATAGAAATACCATAAATAATCACGCTAAATAAACTCCATGGTGTTTTGTTTGTATCAAAAACAATAAGTAAAACCAATGCTGCAATGCCCAAAACAGCTCCTAAAGCATGCGTTATGGCATTTAATTTTTCTTCAAATTGTGATTGCATGCTCATAAGAGATCTTAAGGTTCTTTACGATTTAACCATTTATCTGTTAAGTCATAAAAGTTATATTCATTTTTAGCTTTTTGACGTTCTAAAACACCGCTCATAAAATTACGTTGTAAAATATCTTCAATTAAATAATCTTCTTTAACGTTTAAGGGATCGAATCCTTTTTTTAAGGATAAATCAAACATGCTGGCCGTGGTATTAAACCAAAAGGCACTCCATCCACTTCTGAGTTCTTTTACCAAATCGAAAGTAGTTTCTCCTGTTTGTCTGTGAATAAGTTTAATAAGAATTTGACCTTCGGTTCGAGAGAATTTTTTAAGTTTTTCTGAAAACTCTCCTTCAATATATTTTTGAATAATCTTGGTGTAGCGCCTTTTTTCTCCTTTCGTTTTTAATTTTTCTAACCTGATATTTAGAGAATCTAATCGGTCTGCTGCCATTTTAGCATACGGATACACTTTAATTGTTTTTCGTCTTAAAATTAAATAACGCATTCTGTCAGCTTTACTATCAAACTTTAATCGATTAAGTAAATAAACTTCTTCAAGATTTATGGTTTCTCTTGGTATAGAATCGCCTTTAACAATATAATAATCATAATCTGTTGAATCCTTTTCAACGGTTTTTTCTTGGGAAAAAAGAAACAGTGGAATAAAAATGAATATGTAGGTTAAATGATTCATGTATAACGTAGTCCTAAAAATATTTATTCAAAATTAATAAATTACATGCTTTAAAAACTTATAATTTAAATTATTATTGTCATGCTTCTAAAGACTAAATATCTTAAACATAACTAAAAAAAGCACTCAAAAACATGTTATGTTATTGAGTGCTTTAATGCAATAAACAAGCCACTTTTATAGCTCGCGTCTATTATCTTCTGAATTGGTATCTATCAACTTATTATAAGGGTCTACACCTACTTCATTTGGCTTTTTATCAACTATAAGGGTAATCTTATTATTAATAGACGTGATCTTATGTTTCTTTAAATACAATTCTTTTTCTTTCTTCTTACCATCGACTTCCTCATCCGTAAATACGCCAATATCAATATAATCCCGTAATGGAACCGACAGCTCTGGTTTTTTCATATTTTCTGTTTGATAACTGATAGTATCACCTTCTTTTAAGCCATAGTATTTTCTACCTTGTTCATTATTTCGGTATTTGCTTACATTAAATTCAATATCTACTTGATATTTACCATTGTCTAATTCCTTAGAAGATACATCAACTATTCGGTTTGAATACAAGGTCATAGTTTCAAACATATCATGAATTACGTATTGTAAACTATCTGGAGTTACTTGCTTAATATAATTAACCATTTCTAAAGATGTTGTATAAGGCGGCTCTTGAAATTTTACTTTATCAACATATTGTTTTAACGCACCGTTTAAAGCCTCTTCACCTATATAATCACTCAATGCATAAAACACTAAAGAGCCTTTTTGATAACGTATATAACCTTGTCCGTCATTGTACATTAATGGTTTCTCCCGCTTACTCTCAAAAGTTCGTTGCGTTAAATAATCATCTAGAGCTTTCTTTAAAAACTGTCTCATTTCAGTCTTTCCACGTTCATGTTCTAAAACTTTAAGAGAGACATATTCTGATAAACTTTCAGACAACATAGTGGCTCCAAGAACATCGGCACCAATTACTTGATGTGCCCACCACTGGTGAGCCACTTCATGAACTGTGATAGCAAACGGATAATCGATACCTGTGTCGTCTGAATCATCAACATCGGCTATAAAACCAACAGCTTCTGAATACGGAATGGTATTAGGAAAGGATTGTGCAAAACTTCCTGCCGTTCTAGGAAACTCAATAATACGGGCTTGCTTATGCTGATACGGACTGAAGTTTTTAGAATTATAGTCTAATGATGCTTTCATGCCTTTCAGCATTCTATCTAAATTAAACTCGTGGCCTTCGTGATAGTAAATTTCTAAATTCACATCTTGCCATTTATCTTTTTTCACTTCATATCTCGCTGAATTAAACGCATAGAAATTTAAAATTTTACTATCCATTTTATAATGGAAATAGCGTCTGTTATCTTGGGTCCATTCTTTCAGCAAATAACCTGGTGCAATGGCTATTTGATCGTCTGATGTACTCACAGTTGTTTCAAAATCAATCCAGTCGGAATCCTTTGAAATATAGGTATTGCCTAAAGCTGTAGAATCTGTTGGTGATGGTTTTAAATCATTTTCAGGTAAGTCATACTTCTTTCTAACTTCATTATCTTGTAACTCCGAACCACTGCTATATCCTAATGAAGGAAACATTTGAAAGTTATTGATAAATGTTCCATTTTCTATAACCGGTGTATTTTTACGCAACCATGTGTTTTCTTTATTATGAACTGTAAAACGTAATTCTAAAGAATCTCCTGGCATTAACGCCTCTTTTAGTTTATAGATGTTGAAATTATAAACGGTGTCCTTTAAAACCAAATCATTAGACTTGCTAAATTTAAAAGTACTTGGATAATCGTTATAGTTTAAAAACAAACTATCAATGGCCACCTTAGTTTTATTAACCATTATATAAGTTCCGTTAGCATCAAAATTGAGCTCCTTTGGAAAAATATTTACATTACAGTTAACGGCTACAATTCTTGGTTGATTCGCATTTTCATACTTCTTATATGTCTTCTCCCAAGTAACGGCTTGTAATTCTCTTTCTTTTGATGAGGTGCGCTCATTAACGATATTGTTTTCGTAATAAATAGTAAACCCTAAACTCAAAAATACCACCAAACAAACTACAAAACTAATTAACACAAACCCTTTAAAACGCGATTTTGCTATAGAAAATCGTTCTTTAAACGAATACGGCAAACCTCTTACCCAAAACAATGCAGACAGACATAATAGTATTAATCCACAAAAAAACCAATATAGTCTATGCATCATATAAGGTGTGAAAGACGTCCCGTAACCATTCATGTCTGAATACTGAAAACCTGGTGCTTGATTGTATTTAAAAATAGCTTGTTCAATTCCTGCTGCAGATAAAAATGGAAGACCTATTGAAATAATGAGTAAAACAAACAACCCTAAAAATGGATTGCCAATAAGTATTTGTATAAACAACGATAAAAAAGCCCAAATAACAAACCCAATAAAGTTTAATATATATAACTCGTACAAATAATGACCAATTTCAAAATTATAATAACCGTTATAAATTTGAATTATCATACCGCCAATCATAATTACTAAAAGCAACAAAAACTGCATTTTTAGCAAGGCAAATAATTTAGATAACAATAAGGCCCAATTAGGTATTGGTGTCACATCAACCAAATGATTCATATGATCAATCTTACCCCTATGCACCAACATGCCAGCGTATAAAAATGTAAGGATATTTATAAACAAAGAAAAACTATTACCTGGTATTAAAAGCATTTGCCATGTTACTGGTAATGTTTTAGTGCCAAACAATTCTCCTAAGGCCGTGGCCGATATTAAAATAAAAATTAATCCAACAAGTACAATACTAATAAAAGGCCAACTTTTAACTATATATTTTAAATCGATATTTGATAATCTCCATGTGGTTTTTAAATTCTGAATAAATGAAAAATCAAAATCAACCTTCGGTAAATTTATCCTAGTAATACCTCCAAAATTACTTTTTGTAGAACGTTCTCCTTTTGTTTTTCTCAAGGAAAATGTCAACGCGTTTTGACTAAATGAAAAATACTTAAAGACGAAGCCAAAGATCATAGATGCAACGCCTAACCATATTAAACGATTATAAACAATAATGCCTTTCACAGGTGGCATCATTTCATTTTGTTCGGCTACTGTCCAATACCGCGTATAATAATTGGCGGCTAGTTCACCAAACGGATCGATAAGTGCTGAAATTAAGCGGTTTTCAGGGTCTGATAATAAATTACCAACAATACCTTGAATTAATAATAAAAGTACAACGGTTATAAACCCTGCTGAAATATTTCGAGTAAAAGTCACTACGGCGAAAACAATAGAACCAAATAAAAATATATTCGGTATAATATAAACAGTATAGGCTTGCAAATAGGCCATTACAATAAAAGGCCCCACAATATCTTGATTGGTTCCTGGAAATCTAAACCCTAGAATCATTCCAAGTACAATCACTAAAGTTATCACAATAACGATTGTTATCCCCGATAGAAATTTGGCAAAAAGATAATTAGCCTTTGAAAACGGATAGGAATATAAAATAGTATGCATTTCACTTTTATAATCTCTATAGATAGTTACCCCAATAATAGACGGAAACAAAAAGAAAATAAAGGTGGTTAGGGCATTAAATAAACCGATAACACTAATAGGTGAATTCACTATTTTTGAAGAACCTGTTGTAACCGTAAGAAAATCAAAAACGCCTGCAGCACTTGCTGAAAGAAATAATGACAGTATTAAAAATATTGCCATATAAATATAAAATGCTGGTTTTTTAAACCAATATTTTAATTCGTGAACATATATTGTTGAAAACATGAATGTATTTTTAAGTTATAAAAAAGGTAAAAAACTAAATAAGAATAGGTTCTTCTTTTAAAGCAATAAAATACACGTCATCTAATTGTGGGTTTGCTTCTATAAAATCATCTGAAGGTTTCTCTAAGGCATGAACTCTTATGTTCAATGAATTATCTTGATTGTAATTTGAAGAAAGCACTTTGTAAGTAACCTCCATACTTTCTAGCGCGTCACGCTCAATAACTTTCGTCCAAATTTGTCCTTTAATCTCTTCTGTAGCTTCTATTGGTGTGATATGCTTTAAAATTTGCCCACCGTTTAAAATAGCCATTTCATTACATAATTCTTTAACATCATCTACAATATGCGTTGAAAAAATAACAGTACAATTGGTTCCTACTTCACGCAATATGTTAAGAAATCTATTACGCTCTGCTGGATCTAAACCCGCTGTTGGTTCATCAACAATAATTAATTTCGGATTATTAAGTAATAACTGAGCAATCCCAAATCGCTGTTTCATCCCACCAGAATATCCTGCAACATCTTTTTTTCTTACATCGTATAAATTGGTTATTTCTAATACTTCTTTTACTAATTTCTCCCTATCACTTTTCGATTTAACACCTTTAAGTGTTGCAAAATAATCCAATAAATCTTCAGCAGACATTTTTGGATAAACACCAAATGATTGTGGTAAATACCCTAATATTTTACGCAACGCCATTTTATCTTCAAGTACATTAATGTCTCCAAACGTAATAGTGCCAGAATCTGGACTCTGCAAGGTTGCTATCGTTCTCATTAAAGACGATTTTCCGGCGCCATTTGGCCCTAGCAGCCCAAACATGCCTTTTCCTATTTCTATATTTAAATCATCAATGGCTTTGACACCATTTTTGTACGTTTTGGTTAAATTTTTAATGATTAGCTTCATTCTTATGGTTTTGTAATGTTAGTTATTGGTTAGTTGGTGTTAAAATTGTCAAATTTGTTACAAAATATTAAATAATGACTAGTAATAACTAAATAAATCATACTATTTTTACAAAAGTTAATAAAATAAAAACCTCGATATAACATGTCTAAAAAATCAATTTTAAACAAAAAGTCAATGGCTTTTTTAGAAGCCTATTTAAATAATGCAGCACCTACGGGTTATGAATGGAATGGTCAAAAATTATGGATGGATTATTTAAAACCATATGTTGATGAATTTATTACGGATACCTATGGAACGGCAGTAGGGATTATTAACCCTAAAGCAAAATACAAGGTTGTTATTGAAGGGCATGCTGATGAAATATCTTGGTATGTGAATTATATATCTGATAACGGATTGATATATGTAATTAGAAACGGTGGAAGTGACCATCAAATAGCGCCAAGTAAAATTGTTAATATTCATACTAAAAATAGCATCGTAAAAGGTGTTTTTGGCTGGCCTGCTATCCACACAAGAGATAAGGCAAAAGAAGAAGCGCCAAAGCCTGAAAATATTACGATTGACGTAGGTGCAAAAGATAAAGACGAAGTTTTAAAAATGGGCATTCATGTAGGCTGCGTAATTACGTATCCTGATGAATTTCATATTCTTAATGGCGATAAATTTGTGTGTCGTGCCTTAGATAACCGTATGGGTGGATTTATGATTGCTGAAGTTGCGCGTCTTCTGAAAGAAAACAATAAAACGTTACCTTTTGGCCTATATATTACAAATTCGGTTCAGGAAGAAATTGGGTTGCGAGGTGCTGAAATGATTACAAACACCATAAAGCCTAATGTGGCTATTGTGACTGATGTTACTCATGATACGACGACACCAATGATTGAAAGAAAAAAAGAAGGTCATTTAGAAATGGGGTTAGGTCCTGTTGTGGCTTATGCGCCAGCTGTTCAACAAAAACTGAGAGATCTTATTACAGAAACCGCCGAAGAAAAGAAAATTCCTTTTCAACGTTCCGCCTTATCTCGTGCTACAGGAACCGATACCGATGCTTTTGCGTATAGTAATGGTGGCGTAGCATCAGCGCTTATTTCATTACCTTTACGATACATGCATACAACCGTAGAAATGGTTCATAAAGATGATGTAGAAAATGTGATAAAATTAATTTACGAAACCCTTTTAAACATTAAAGACGGAGAAACCTTTAGTTACTTTAAATAAAAAATAAATAAAACGTCATTGCGAAACCATTAGGTTATGGCAATCTATTTAATTTTAAGCAGATAACCGGGCCCTTACATTTTTCGTAATGACGTTTATGAATCATAATGGACGAATACATTGATATTGTTACTCAAGACGGCAAACCAACTGGAAAATCTGAATTAAAGTCTATAATTCACCTAAAAGGTTTTTATCATAATACGGCACATATCTGGTTGTATAACAAAGATGGTAACATTTTATTAGCGCAACGCGATGCCAATAAATCAATTTGTCCCTTATTGTGGGATGTTTCTGTTGCCGGACATATTGATTCAGGAGAATTAATTATTCAAGGAGCCATTCGAGAAGTGAAAGAAGAAATTAACTTAGAACTTGTCCCTAATGATTTAAAAAAAATTGGTATTTTTAAATGTTTTCAATCGTATCCATCTGGTATTAAAGATAATGAGTTTCATCATACCTATATAGCAGAATTAAAAGTCTCAATTTCAGAATTAACTCCTCAAATTGGAGAAGTTGAATCTCTAAAATTAGTGTCGTTTGAAACCTTTAAAACACTTTTAGACAACATTAGAGAAAACAACAATCACTTTGTACCAAGTAATAAAACCTATTATGATTTTGTATTAAAAGCTATTATGTGCTCAATGTAAGTTCTATAGACTTAAGTAAATTTAATTTCACTAGCTATAGCTTCTGTTTTTATCATTTTAATCTTTATATTTATGTCAAACTAAACTCTTTTTTACATGAATTTTAAAGTAAAAGTAAACGCTTCGGAAGCATTAAATATTTGCTCAAAAGACCTTTCAAATCTTGATGCTGTTAAAATTTCAGACACCGCGTATCATATTCTTTACAATAATACATCGTATCACGCTCAAATTGCCGACTCAAATTTCCTTGATAAATCATATAAAGTAATAGTTAATAATAATACATTTAATATTAACATTTTTAACGATCTAGATTTACTAATAAAAGATATGGGTTTTTCTTTAGGATCAACCAAGCATATCGATTTCATTAAAGCACCAATGCCAGGATTAATTTTAGAAATTAATATAAAAGTTGGTCAAGAAGTGAAAGAAGATGACCCCTTACTTATTCTGGAAGCTATGAAAATGGAAAATGTGTTGTCCTCGCCTCGCCAAGGCATCATAAAATATATAGCTGTAAAAAAAGGTGATGCCGTAGATAAGAATGCCTTATTAATTGAATTTGAATAACTAATTAAAAAACTAAACTTCTGTTTTAATGATGTTTAAGCACAGATATCCTTTTCTTCTATCCATATTTTTGAGTCTTTTACTGGTATCGGCATGTAAAATCAAAAAACATTCTAAAAATGAATCAGAACAGTATGAATTAGTTTGGTCTGACGAGTTTGATGGTAACAGCATAAATCTAGATAATTGGTCGTTCGTTTTATGGGACGAGGGAAGAGTTAATAACGAGTGGCAAAAATATGTAGAAAATAGAGATAATTATAAAGTCGAAAACGGCATCTTATCAATTACGGCCACAAAAACAGGTGGCAATATAAAAGGTGGTTATGAATCTACACGTTTATCAAGTCAAGGCAAGAATGAATTCAAATACGGCAGAATAGAGTTTAGAGCAAAAATGCCAACGGGTAGAGGTACCTGGCCGGCACTATGGATGTTGGGTTCTAATCATGACGAAGTAGGATGGCCAAGATGTGGTGAAATAGATATTATGGAATATGTTGGTTATGAACCTAATACCACCAACTCAAATATTCATACCCAAAACGATTATGGGTATACAAACAACAAAGCGACTTTAAATTTAAAAACAGCAGAAGAAGCATTTCATATGTATGGAATCATCTGGACTAAAGATGCTATTAACTTTTATTTAGACCATCCGAAGAATATTAAAAACACCTATTATCCACAAGAAAAAAATAAAGATAATTGGGCTTATAGTCAACCGTTTTATTTGATTATGAATTTAGCCGTTGGTGGAAATTGGGGCGGAAAACAAGGTGTAGACGGAACTATTTGGCCACAATCAATGCTTGTGGATTATGTTAGAGTCTATCAATTAAAAGATTAAACATATCATTATAGATATACCCTTGAAAATACAATCTTTTCATTTTAAAAAAAGTTTAATTAAATGATAAAAATATTAATTGCAAATCGTGGTGAGATAGCTATTAGAGTTATGAAAACAGCTCAAAAAATGGGCATCAAGACTGTTGCAGTTTTCTCAACTGCAGATAGGAACTCACCCCATGTTAAATTTGCTAATGAAGCAGTTTGTATTGGTGAACCCCCATCAAATCAATCCTATTTAAGGGGTGATAAAATCATTGAAGTAGCAAAAAAATTAGATGTTGATGCTATTCATCCTGGTTATGGTTTCTTAAGCGAAAATGCTGATTTTGCTGAGTTATGTGAACAAAACAATATTGTATTTATTGGACCACGTTCAAAAGCTATCAAAATTATGGGAAGTAAATTAGCAGCTAAGGATGCCGTTAAAAAATATAATATCCCAATGGTTCCCGGAATTGACGAATCGATAACGGATGTTTCAAAAGCAAAAAAAATAGCAAAAGATATAGGGTTTCCTGTTTTAATAAAAGCATCAGCTGGTGGTGGCGGAAAAGGTATGCGGATTGTTGAAAAAGAAAGTGATTTAGAATCTCAAATGAATCGCGCTATCAGTGAAGCAACATCTGCATTTGGTGATGGATCTGTTTTTATTGAAAAATATGTCACGTCCCCCAGACATATTGAAATTCAAATTATGGCAGACAGCCACGGTAATATTTTACATTTCTTTGAACGCGAATGCAGTATACAAAGACGCCACCAAAAAGTAGTTGAAGAAGCTCCTTCATCAGTCTTAACACCAGAATTAAGGAAAAAAATGGGAGATGCTGCCATTAAAGTCGCTAAATCATGTGATTATCTAGGTGCTGGAACCGTTGAGTTTTTACTAGATGCCGATCATAACTTCTATTTTTTAGAGATGAACACACGGTTACAAGTAGAACATCCTGTTTCTGAAATTATTGCAAATGTAGACCTCGTTGAACTTCAAATTCGTATTGCCCGTGGTGAGGCTTTACACATGAAACAAGAGGATTTAAAGATTCATGGCCATGCTCTAGAACTACGTGTGTATGCTGAAGATTCTTTAAATGACTTCCTTCCCAGTGTTGGTCATCTTGATACTTATAAACTACCTGTTGGTGATGGCATAAGGGTTGATAATGGTTTTGAAGAAGGTATGGATATTCCCATCTATTATGACCCAATGCTTTCTAAATTAATCACGTTTGGGAAATCACGTGAAGAGGCGATTCAAGTAATGATTAAAGCCATTAGCGAATATCATGTTGAAGGCGTACAAACAACACTTCCATTTGGTAAATATGTTTTTGAACATGAAGCCTTTCGTTCAGGCAATTTCGATACCAATTTTGTAAAAAAACATTATGCCCCTGAAATTTTAAAGAAACAGTCTGAAATTGAAGCAAAAATTGCTGCTGTCATAGCCATTAAACAATATCTAGAAGATCAAAAATTAGTACGTCTTCCAAATCAATAACATATGGATTCAAAAATAAATAAGCTTAACGAATACATTGCCCAGGCTCATTTGGGTGGTGGCCAAAAACGTATCGAAAAACAGCACGCTAAGAAAAAATTAACCGCAAGAGAACGTATTAATTTTATATTAGATGAAAGTTCGTTTGAAGAAATTGGTATTTTAGTAACACATCGAACTACAGAGTTCGGAATGCAAAACGATATCTATTTTGGTGATGGTGTAGTGACCGGTTACGGTACAATCAATGGCAGATTAGTCTATATATATGCCCAAGATTTTACAGTATTTGGTGGTTCACTGTCAGAAACCCATGCAGAAAAAATATGCAAAATCATGGATTTAGCTCTAAAGGTTGGAGCACCAATAATTGGATTAAATGATTCTGGAGGAGCACGAATACAAGAAGGCGTTCGGTCATTAGGCGGATATGCTGAAATTTTTTATAAAAATGTTCAGTCGTCTGGTATTATACCTCAAATATCCGCTATTATGGGTCCATGTGCCGGAGGTGCCGTGTATTCACCGGCTATGACAGATTTTACTTTGATGGTAGAAAACAGTAGTTACATGTTTGTTACAGGCCCTAACGTAGTAAAAACAGTTACCAATGAAAATGTAAGTTCAGAAGAACTTGGTGGTGCGGTAACACATGCTACAAAATCTGGAGTAGCTCACAAAACGTCTTCGAATGATATTCAATGCTTGGAAGATGTAAAAACTCTATTGAGTTATATGCCGCAAAACAATACTACAACAACCCAACAGCTAACTTTCAAACTTGGAGATGAAATAAGAGATGTCTTAACAGATATTATACCTGACAATGCGAATAAACCTTATGATATGCATGAGGTAATCAAAGGCATTATTGATATCGATTCTTTTTATGAAATTCATAAAGATTATGCAGAAAATATTATTGTTGGATTTTCTAGACTTGCAGGAAGGAGTGTTGGTATTATAGCAAATCAACCCATGTATTTAGCTGGCGTTTTAGACGTTAATAGTTCTAAAAAAGCAGCGCGTTTTACACGTTTTTGCGATAGCTTTAATATTCCCTTATTAGTATTGGTTGATGTTCCAGGATTTTTACCTGGTACAGATCAGGAATGGAATGGAATTATCGTAAACGGTGCCAAACTATTATATGCCCTAAGTGAAGCTACGGTACCAAGAGTGACGGTAATTACTCGTAAGGCCTACGGTGGGGCCTACGACGTTATGAATTCTAAGCATATTGGTGCCGATTTAAATTATGCATGGCCAAGTGCAGAAATTGCGGTTATGGGAGCCAAAGGAGCCAGTGAAATTATTTTTAGAAATGAAATTGATAATGCCGAAAATCCAGAAAAAAAATTAGCAGAGAAAGAAATGGAATATGCTGATACATTCGCCAATCCGTATAGCGCTGCAAAACGTGGATTTATAGATGAAGTTATTATGCCAAAAGACACCAGGCGAAAACTTATAAAAGCATTCTCCATGCTAGAAAACAAAGTTGTTGTAAAACCTCAAAGAAAACATGGAAATATTCCACTTTAATTTTTTTTTAAAATTCGTTTAAAAATTAAACAATATTAAAAGTCTGAAAGTAGTTAATTATCATATTTGATCCAGCAATCAATTTTGGTTGGATTTAAAACATTAACACTCTAATAATAAGTTATTTAAATACCTTTACCCTAAATTCATTTCTTAAATAAAATGAATACAAAAGCCTTGTTGTTCTTGTTTCTTTTTGGGGTTCTTTTTTTTATGAATACTAATAACGAATAATAAGAAAATGAAAATTATTTTATTCATAGCATTGTTTATATTGTTTATATCATAATAGAAATCATATTTACTTAATTTTCAAAAACTAAATACACAGATATTTTATTTTAGCTTATTTGATTCAAATTATTGACCAATTATTAAAATAATTAAAGAAAATTTATTCGAAAAAAATATAAAAATACGAAGAAAAGACTATTTAAGTGTGATTACTTGGGCGTTATACATAAAGGATTCCTGCCAACGTTTTAATCGTGCATCAAACGTGTCTGTGAAAACCAAATACTGACATTTTTCAATACTTTGCGGTGTTCTTGACACTTCGGCAAAATTATTATTCCTGAATAAAAACTCGGCATCTTCAACTATAAATAGCTGTAGTTCATTTAAATTAATACCATTTAAATAAAAGATCTTATTTAAACGCTTTGGTGTTGCAATTACGATATCTATTCCTAAATAAATTTCTTCACGCTGTAATTCTATATTATGTTCATCATAAGCGCAATACACTCTTAAATCGGTTCCTCTTGTAAAGGTTTTAAACGCCATTTCTAGTTCTAATGCAGCTTCCTTGTCTTTTACAAAAATTAATGCTCTAGGAGCATCTTCAAAAGCTTCTCCTTTTAACTTTTGAATAACACTTAAAATAATACTTGTTGTCTTACCGGCACCTTTTGGGGCTATACAAAACATACTAGCCCCGCCTTTTATTTTAGATAGGATTAATTTTTGAAGAGGTAACGGATGTTCGAATCCGTTTTTTTTAAGTATAATCTTTAATGGCTCAATTAGCTTTTTAAATGACATAAGAATATTTTCAATAATATGTTGTAAAGGTAGTACTTTAAAAACACCTTTATTAAAAACAAAAAAGCGTTCATTTCTGAACGCTTTTTATGGCTATTAATTAGTCACTATTTTTAAAATACTAAATCTGATACTAAATCAAATTCATCATAAATAGCTTTATCTTTCAATCCATCAAAGAAACTCGCAGAACCATATTTTACATTATATTTTGTTCTATCTACTTTTAACGAGGCAGTAGCTTTACTGCCGTAAATAGAAATTTTAAATGATACTGTATTTGTGATGTCTTTAATCGTTAAATCTCCTGTAACGTCATATGAATTTTTTCCAGAGGTTTTAACATCTGTAAATACCAAAGAAGCAGTTGTATGATTTGCAACTCCGAAAAAATCATCAGATTTTAAATGTCCTTCTAATTTACCTTTATATTCACCTTCTAAATCTGTACAAACTATAGACGTCATGTCTATTACAAACTGTCCTCCTACTAATTTGTCTTCACTAAATTCTAATGAACCTGATTCAATTTCAATAGTTCCTTCGTGAGAGCCAGTCACTTTATATCCTTTCCAAACTACTTTACTCTCTTCTGCTTTTACTTCCTTGGTTTCTTTTTCCATAGCCGTAAACGAAAATGTTACAAACGCTACTAATACTAATGTTGCTTTAACTAAATTTTTCATTGTTTTCTTTTTATTTAATTGTTTTATTTATGATTGGTAATAAAATTTTTCTTTGATAATTTTCCCATCTTTCCATTGTTGAACAGCTACTTGTGTATATTTTTTGAGTCCTAATTCTTTATGTGTATAATCAAAATACCATTCAACCATCGTGGTTTTTTCACCTATAGCAATATTTAACGGTTTTGCACACCTAAACTCAATTATAGCCTCAAAAAATGCTTTCTCTCTCTTTCTGTTAACGTCTTTCCCAATAAATGCTGGGTTATCGTTTTCTTGCATCACCACATCATCATGATAAAATTCTTCAAAAGCTTCCAAGGATTTTCCCTGTAAAATCAAATCATTAACAGTGCTAATTTTCTCGATTAATGTATTCACAATTGATATCAAATATTACAATGCAAATTTGAATAATAAGAGTTGGAATAAAAATAACGTAGATTATTAAATCATGTTAATCTAGTTTAACATTTACTGCTCCAAGATAAGCTGACTTTTTATTTTACTCAGGAATTCTTTAGTAATACCAAGGTAAGAAGCTATCATGTATTGCGGAATGCGCTGTTCTATTTTTGGGTATTGTTTTCTAAAATAGAGATATCTGTCTTTTGCTGTAAGTGCAAAATTTCTAACAATTCTTTTTTGCGAAGCCACAAAAGCTCTCTCTATAATTTGTCTAAAAAAACGTTCTAATTTTGGAATTCTTTCGTACAATTCCTCTATAATATCATATGGAAACATAACCAACTCAGTATTCTCTAAACATTGAATATTAAAATCTGCGGGGGTTTGTGTAATAAAACTACCCATATCGGCAGTCCACCAATCTTCAATAGAAAACATAATAATATGTTCTTGTCCATCATCATCCATATAAAACATTTTTGTACAACCATTTATAACAAAACATTCATATTTACAAATATCGCCCTGTTGAACTATATATTGTCCTTTCAAATATTTTCTATACGTTAATTTAGATGTAAGAAAGTCTTCTTCCTCCTTGCTTAAAGAAATGTAATTATTCATGTATTTTAAAAGTGGAGCGATATTCATTGTTGCGATTTAACTTTTATTGACTTTTGACAAATTTAATGATAATTAAGACTTATTTAATATTTATAAAAAAAATTACTCTGTTGAATCCATTACATTTGCAGCATGCAAAATAAAGACACCTTTGAATTTGAATTTATAGGCTTAATGGCTTCATTAATGGCCATTGTAGCATTAACTATAGATGCTCTGTTACCTGCTTTGCCAGATATAGGTCGTTCACTAGGTGTCACTAAAGTGGTTAACAATCAACTTATAATTACCATGATTTTTTTAGGTATAGGCTGTGGTCAACTTTTTTTTGGTCCATTATCTGATAGTTTTGGTAGGAAACCCATCGTATTTATTGGATTTTTTGTATTTATTATTGCCAGCATTATTTGTGTGACTACAAAAAGTTTTGAAGTGATGATTTTTGGGAGAATTCTTCAAGGCATAGGATTATCATCACCTAGAACATTGAGTATTTCGATGGTTAGAGACACCTATAGCGGTGATTATATGGCCAAAATATTATCTATAGTTGTCATGGCGTTTATTATAGTACCAGTAATTGCGCCGTCTTTAGGAACATTTTTACTTCATTTCTATAATTGGGAATCTATTTTTTATTTTAACCTAATTTTTGGATCTATAGTGATGGTTTGGTTTTGGAAAAGACAACCTGAAACCTTACCAAAAGAAAGGAGAATACGATTTTCATCACACCTGTTTATTGATGGAGCTAAAGAGTTTTTTAAATATAAACACGCCATTGGATTTACACTTATTTCTGGTTTTATCACAGGATCGTTTATGGTATATTTAAGCACTTCTCAACAAATCTTTGAAAACCAATATGATTTGGCTGATAAGTTTCCTTATATTTTTGCCAGTTTAGCCATTTCTATTGGACTAGCGACGTATTTAAATAGTGTTTTTGTTGTTAAATTCGGTATGATGCGTATGGCATTTGTTTCAACCATAGCCTATGTTTGTGTTTCCGTTTTGTATGTGATCTTATTTTGGTCAGGGAACAATCCTAGTATTTATGTTTTAGTTAGTTTTTTTGCATTGCAGTTCTTTGCCATAGGATTTTTATTTGGAAATTTAAGGGCATTGGCGATGCAGCCTTTAGGTCATATTGCGGGTATTGGAGCGGCTATCAATGGGTTTGTATCTACCGTTATGGCAGTCCCCATTGCTAATTACATAGGTAATTTTGTAAAAACTTCTGTTTTACCATTATTCATTGGCTTTTCAATTTTTGGAGTGTTGTCGTTAATCGTTTTTATTATTATTAGAAAAAAACCCGGCTTTCAAACGGCCCAAAAACTTTACAAATAACGCTCTTTTATGATATCTTCATGCCATAGTTCATGGCCAAGGACTATAAAGGCTGCTGCTCTGGCAGATAAATTATTTCCATCAGCGTTGCCCATACATTTTAAATCGGTATCACTTAAACTTTTAAGCAAAACGATAAAACTTTGCCTAGTAACTTGATATTCTTCCAGTAACAATTCTATTGTTTTATGATTAGCATTTGAAGGTTCTACATAATCGTTTTCATCAAAACCAGCCAAAGACGTATTATCATGCCGAGCTATTCTGAAACATCGATACATAAAGACACGCTCTGTATCTATAATATGTTGAAAGACTTCTTTAATAGTCCATTTATCGTTAGCGTATCTGTAATTTAATTTATCCTTTGGAATCTCTCTAAAAAACGTTGACACTCTAATAAGACCAGATTCTAACCCAACAATTAATCTCGTGTTTTTTCCTATTTTATTAATGTAACCACTATAAAATGATGAAAATTCAGTTGGTTGTAAATCTCCTATAATCATTGCTTAAATTTTTGCTTGATAGGTATATAAATCATGATATCTTCCTTCTTTTGCTATCAATTCGTCATGATTTCCTTGTTCAACAATATGGCCCGCTTCAATCACTAAAATCTGATCTGCTTTTCTAATCGTACTTAGCCTGTGCGCAATCACTATAGTTGTTCTATCTTTTATTAATTCGGTTAAACTTTTTTGAATCAACGCTTCGCTTTCTGTATCTAAACTAGAAGTCGCTTCATCTAAAATAATAATTTTCGGATCAGCTAAAATAGCTCTAGCAATTGCCAATCGCTGACGTTGACCTCCCGATAATTTAACACCTCGTTCTCCTATTAATGTATCTAAACCGTCATCAAAACGGTCTGTAAATTCGTTTACATAAGCTGCTTTAACGGCATTCTGTAGATCTTTTTCTGAAGCATTAGGTCTAGGAAACATAATGTTTTCTTTTATAGTGCCTTCAAACAAAAACTCATCTTGTAATACAACGCCTAAATACTTCCTGAAACTATTTAAATTCACCTTCGATAAGTCTTGATTATCAATGGTTATTGTTCCTGATTTAGGGGTTAAAAATGTTGCTGATAACCCGGCAATAGTCGATTTTCCTGAACCCGAACTTCCTACTAGGGCCGTCACCGATCCTGCTGCTGCCTTAAAACTTATATGATGTAATACTTCTTTGCCTTCTTCATAAGCAAACGATACATCGTTAAATTCTATTTCACCTTTTATACGCTCTAAGTTTATGATTCGTTCTTCATTATCTTCTTCAGCGGTCATATTCATTAATTCTTCTGTTCGATCTAAACCAGCTAATGCTTCAGTAAGTTGACTCCCAATATTACTCATTTGCACTATTGGCGCTATCATAAAACCAAGTATCAATGTGAAGAATAAAAAGTCTCCTGTAGTCATTTCGCTTTGCATCATATAATAACCTCCAATACCCATAATACCTGTAGTTGCAACCCCAATTAAAAAAGTTGATGAACTCGTCATAAAGGCTGTAGCCGTTAAACTCTTTTTAACGTTTTGAAATAATCTATCAACACCTGCTTCAAATACTTCACTCTCTTGCCCCTCAGCATTAAATGCTTTTATAACCCTTACGCCCGAAATAGTTTCTGTAAGTCTTCCTTTTACTTCAGCATTTATTTTTCCTCTTGTTCTAAAAATGGGTCGAATATATTTGAACGCCCTAAGTGCGATATATCCAAAAACAGAAAGTGGTACAAACACGAAAAGGGTCATCCAAGGATTTAGATTTATTAAAATAATTAAAGAGATAATGGCAGTAAATGAGCCTCCAACTAATTGCACTAAACCCGTTCCTATTAAGTTTCTAACACCTTCTACATCGCTCATAATACGAGATACCAAAGCACCGGATTTTGAATTATCAAAAAAACTAATAGGTAAAGACAGTACTTTTTTTTGCACTTTAGCACGTAATTCACTAATTAAATACTGTGCTTGTACGCTTAATATTCGCGTTAGTAAAAATGACGACACCGCTTGTACAGAAATAGCTGCTATTACAATCGCTATTAAATAATAAAGTTGAGTATAATCTTTATTTGGTACTACCTCGTCTAACAATACTTTACTTTGCCATGGTAAAATTAAACCAGCTAAGCTTTTTATAATAATTAAGATTAAACCAATAAAAACTAAATTCCTTCTTGGCCAGATTATGGTTTTAAAGGCCTGCGCCATGGTCACTTTTTGCTTCGATTTATGTTTTGAAGATTCTTTTAGGTGTTGCATTTAATATATTTATATACAGAAATAAATGGCAAAAATAACTAATTTTAATAGGGAACTCTTAATAAAGTAAAAACCACCTTTAGAAAGTGGTTTTTATTTGTAGATGGATACCATTACTAGTTAAGTGCGCTTCGCCTTCTTAGCTAGTTTTGCTGCTTTTTTCTCCTTTGGACTTAATACAGCTTCTTTTTTTACATTTTTTTTTGAATCAAGTGACTTTGCCATAATTATTGTTTATTAATGAATACTTTTATGCTTTAAGAACAATTCTAAACCTTGCTTTTCCTTCTTCCAGATGTTGCAAAGCTTCATTCACATCTTCCATCTTAAATTCTTCAACCGTTGGGTAAATGTTATGTCTAACGCAGAATTCTAACATTTTTCGTGTTAAAGCAATGCTTCCCAAAGGACTTCCTCCAACAGATTTCTCTCCCATTATCATACTAAATGCAGGAATTGCCATAGGTTCTAAAACAGCACCTACGGTATGCAATTTTCCTTGTGGAGCTAAGGCAGTTAAAAACGAATTCCAATCTAAACTAACATTTGTTGTATTTAATATAAAATCTAAAGTACCTGTAATACCTTCTAATGCTTCAGGATTTGTAGAATCCACAACATGATGAGCACCCATTTTTAAAATACTCTCTTTTTTCTTTGGGTTTGAACTAAAGGCGGTGACTTCACACCCCCATGCTTTTAAAAATTTAATAGCCATATGACCAAGTCCACCAACACCAATCACACCAACTTTATCGGTTGGTTGTACACCAGACAATACAATGGGGTTAAATACGGTTATACCTCCACAAAATAAAGGACCTGCCTTTGCTATATCTAATCCTTT
>NZ_DBNGMQ010000070.1:0-8194 GCF_057126245.1 Yeosuana sp.
ATTCAGATAATCCTTTAGCTTTTAAATACTATAATCCAGAACAAATAGTAGCAGGAAAAACCATGCGTGAGCATTTTAAATTCGCAATAGCTTACTGGCATACCTTCTGTGGACAAGGATCGGACCCCTTTGGACCAGGAACTCAAAAATTTGTCTGGGACCAATCTAATGAACCAATTCAAGCGGCAAAAGATAAAGCTGATGCTGCTTTTGAATTTATTAGCAAAATGGGCTTTGACTATTTTTGTTTTCATGACTACGATTTAGTTCAAGAAGGACAAACATTTGCTGAATCTGAAAAAAGATTGGCAGCTATTACTGATTATATAAAAGAAAAACAATCACAATCTGATATTAAACTGCTTTGGGGTACGGCTAACTGCTTTTCTAATCCAAGATATATGAATGGTGCTGCAACCAACCCTGAATTTGATGTGGTAGCTAGAGCCGGTGGTCAAATTAAGTTGGCATTGGATGCCACTATTAAATTAGGTGGTGAAAATTACGTATTCTGGGGAGGACGTGAAGGTTATATGTCTTTATTAAATACTGATATGGGTCGTGAGCTAGACCACATGGGGCAATTTTTAGCCATGGCCAAAGATTATGCTCGTGCACAAGGATTTAAAGGTAACTTTTTTATCGAGCCAAAGCCCATGGAGCCCATGAAACATCAGTACGATTTTGATACAGCAACAGCTATTGGGTTTTTACGACAATATGGATTAGACAAAGATTTTAAAATTAATATAGAAGTAAATCATGCTACGCTGGCACAACATACGTTCCAACATGAAATTGAAGTAGCGGCCAAAGCAGGCATGTTAGGTAGTTTAGATGCTAATAGAGGAGACTATCAAAATGGATGGGATACCGATCAATTCCCAAATAATATTCAAGAAACAACCGAAGCCATGTTGGTATTTTTAAAAGCTGGTGGTTTACAAGGTGGAGGTGTTAATTTTGATGCCAAAATCAGAAGAAATTCAACTGATATGGAAGATGTGTTCCATGCTCATATTGGAGGGGCCGATACCTTTGCAAGAGCGTTGCTTATTGCAGATAAGATTATATCATCATCTCCTTATGAAAAACTAAGAACAGAACGATACAGTTCATTTGATTCTGGAAAAGGAAAAGATTTTGAAGCGGGTAAATTAAGCTTGCAAGATTTATATAAAATTGCTCAGGATAATGGTGAGTTACCATTAAAAAGTGGTAAGCAAGAATTGTTTGAAAATATAATTAATCAATATATTTAGTTTTGAAACAGAACAAACTATCTATTTACGTTGTTACATTAGTAGCTACGTTAGGAGGATTATTGTTTGGTTACGATACTGCAGTGATATCTGGTGCGGAAAAGTCTATTCAAGAGTTTTTAATTACTAGCCAAGGTTTAAGTTCATTTATACATGGTGTCACCGTTTCGTCAGCATTAATTGGTTGCATTATTGGTGGCGCCATATCTGGGCTTGTTTCCTCTTCTTATGGTCGTAAAAACGCATTGATTATTGCAGGAATTTTATTTTTCTTATCAGCATTAGGTTCAGGGAATCCTGAATTTTTGTTTTTTGAAAGAGGAGTTCCAACAATGGGTTTATTGTGGACGTTTAATTTTTATAGAATTATTGGAGGGATTGGAGTTGGTTTAGCATCGGCTGTATGTCCGATGTATATAGGTGAGATTGCTCCGGCAAATATTCGGGGTAAACTTGTCTCATTAAATCAGTTTGCAATTATTTTTGGAATGTTGGTAGTATACTTTGTTAATTGGGGTATTGCTGAAGGACAAACCGTTGAATGGATAAATGAAATTGGTTGGAGAAGAATGTTTGTTTCAGAAGCAATTCCGGCCTCTATTTTTGCAATTCTTATGTTTTTTATGCCTGAAACTCCCAGATATTTAGCTTTGCGGCATAAAGATGATAAGGCATTGTCAATACTTACTCGTTTTAATGGCGTCGAAAAAGCGAAAGAGGTTCTTATTGAAATTAAGAACTCCGTAGAGTCGTCTACAAAAGGTGAATTGTTTGCATATGGTAAAGTTGTAATAATCATAGGGATTTTATTGTCAGTTTTCCAACAATTTGTAGGTATTAACGTCGCCTTATACTATGCCCCGCGTATTTTTGAAAGTATGGGTGCTGCAAAAGATGCTTCGATGTTGCAAACAATTATTATGGGACTTGTTAATGTTATATTTACAGTTGTTGCCATATTAACGGTTGATAAATGGGGAAGAAAACCATTATTAATTACTGGATCAATTGGTATGGCTATTGGAATGATTGCTATTTCAGCCTTAGCATTTCAAAATATAATTGGTATTTGGACATTAGTATTTATAATAATATATACAGCTTCATTTATGATGAGTTGGGGACCAATATGTTGGGTTTTGATATCTGAAATTTTTCCGAATAAAATTAGAAGTAAAGCAATTGCTCTTGCTGTTGCGGCACAATGGGCAGCTAATTTTTTTATTTCCTCCACGTACCCGCCAATGATTGAATTTAGTAGTGGTGCAACCTATTTGTTTTATGGTATAATGAGTATTCTTTCAGCTATTTTTGTTTGGAAAATGATACCAGAAACCAAAGGAAAAACTTTAGAGGAAATGGAAGAACTGTGGGAGAAAAGTTAAATCTAATGAAGTGACTCAGGTTTACATATCTGATTTAAAAGCTTCAGTTATTGTGCCCAATTTTCAACTTATTAAAACCAAAAGAATAACATTGGAGCCGGGAGAATCTAAAAATTTAGAATTCGAATTAACGCCAAAAGATTTCGAGATTGTAAAAAATGATGGTTCAAGAACCATAGAATCTGGGGATTTTAAAATTTATGTAGGTGGCTCAAGCCCCATGAAACGAAGTTTTGAATTGGAAGCTCCAAAAATGGCAGAAATAAAAATTACGGTAAACTAATTAAAAAAAGAACAAATTTAAAGTTTTATTAAACACACCTATTCTTATTAAATCTTTAAAACTATAGGTTAGACTTCTTAAAATTATAAATAATAGTTTGGTGAAGGGTTAACTATAAGAAAAGGTAACGTTTTTTATCAGTATTTTATTTATGATTTTAATTAGTAAATGGAATATAATTTAAAGTAACGATAAAAAATTTAATAAATGAAAAAAAGTATTAATCATTCAGCAGCAGATAATATAAGAGCCTTGGCGGTTTCAATGGTAGAAAAGGCAAATTCAGGACACCCAGGTGGGCCTATGGGAGGTGCAGATTTTATGCATATACTATACTCAGAATTCTTTAATTTTGATCCGTCAGATATGACCTGGGCATTTAGAGATCGCTTTTTTATGGATGCGGGTCATTTATCCACTTTGATGTATGCACAGTATTATCTTTTAGGAAACTATGAAAAAGATGATGTTGCAAACTTTCGTCAATGGGGTTCAATTACACCAGGTCATCCGGAAGTTGATGTTGCTAGAGGTATAGAAAACACATCTGGACCACTGGGGCAAGGGCATACCATGGGTATTGGAGCAGCCATTGCTGCCAAATTTTTACAAGCGCGTTTTGGAGACTGGATGAATCATAAAATTTATGGTTTTATTTCTGATGGTGGCGTTCAAGAAGAAATTTCGCAAGGTGCCGGTAGAATTGCAGGTCATTTAGGATTGAATAATTTTATTATGTTTTTTGATTCTAATGATATTCAGTTATCAACATCTACAGATGAAGTAACTACAGAAGATACCGCCATGAAGTATGAAGCTTGGGGTTGGAATGTAGTAACAATTGATGGTCACAACCATGATGAAATAAGAAAAGCATTAATAGATGCAAACAACGAAACTGAAAAACCAACCCTTATAATTGGTAAAACAATTATGGGTAAAGGTTGTGTAACTGCAGATGGCAGTATGTATGAAGGACATTGCGAACTTCATGGCCAACCAATTGGTCATACTGGAGCAGATTACACAAAAACACTGTTGAATTTAGGAGCAAATCCAGGACGCCCATTTGATATTTTTGAGGATGTAAGTACGTTTTATAAAAAAGTATTAGAAGAAAAAACTATAAATGCGGCTCAAAAGAAAATGATTATTGAATCTTGGAAACAAGAAAATGAAGTATTGGCTAAAAAGTTAGATTTCTTTCTATCAGGCGAATTACCAGAATTAGATTTTGAATCAATTGAACATAAAGCAGGATTAGCCTCAAGAGCAGCCTCTTCTGGAGTGCTCGGTTATCTTGCTGAACATGTCCAAAATATGATTGTGTCTTCTGCCGATTTATCAAACTCTGATAAAACAGATGGGTTTTTAAAGAAAACACACGCACTTCAAAAAGGAGATTTTACGGGCTCATTTTTACAAGCAGGTGTTGCTGAATTAACTATGGCATGTATAGCCAACGGTATCGCGTTACACGGAGGTATTATACCAGTAGTAGCAACATTCTTTGTGTTTTCAGATTATATGAAACCTGCCATTCGTTTAAGTAGTATTCAAGAATTAGGAGTAAAGTATGTTTGGACCCATGACGCCTTTAGAGTTGGTGAAGATGGACCAACACATCAACCCGTTGAACAAGAAGCACAAATACGTTTATTAGAAAAACTTAAAAACCACAGCGGCAATAATAGTTTTTTAGCCATGCGACCAGCCGATTCTGCAGAAACAAGTGTCGCTTGGAAAATGGCTTTAGAAAATAAAAACAGCCCTTCAGGTTTGATTTTGTCGAGACAAGGTATTAAAGATTTACCTGCAAATGGAGGGTCTAGATATCAAGACGCTTTAGCTGCTGAAAAAGGCGGGTATTTAGTAAAAGAAATTGAAAACCCAGACGTGGTATTAATTGCAAATGGTTCTGAAGTAGCAACCTTAGTAGCAGCAGCCGAAATATTGGAATCTGAAAACGGATTGAAAATAAATATTGCTTCCGTAATTTCTGAAGGACTTTTTAGATTACAATCTAAAGATTATCAAAATAGTGTCATTCCAAAAAACAAACCATTATTCGGTTTAACCGCAGGCTTACCTGTAAACTTAGAAGGTCTTGTTGGAGATCATGGGAAAGTGTTTGGATTAGAGCATTTCGGTTATTCAGCGCCAGCTAAAGTTTTAGACGATAAGTTTGGATTTACGGGAGAAAAAGTAAGTAAAGAAGTATTAGAATATTTAAAACAATATAAAAACTAAAAGAATGAAATTTTTTATAGATACAGCTAACCTAGATGATATTGCCGAAGCACAAGCTTTAGGGGTTTTAGATGGGGTTACAACAAACCCATCATTAATGGCAAAAGAAGGCATTACAGGAGCAGATAACATTATAGCGCATTACAAAAAAATATGTGATATTGTAGATGGCGATGTAAGCGCCGAAGTAATTTCAATAGATTTTGAAGGGATGGTAAAAGAAGGGGAAGCTTTAGCGGCATTAAACCCTCAAATCGTTGTAAAATTACCAATGATAGCTGATGGAGTGAAAGCATGTAAATATTTTTCAGATAAGGGTATTAAAACTAACGTAACTTTAGTATTCTCTGCAGGGCAAGCCTTATTGGCAGCCAAAGCAGGTGCTACATATATGTCACCATTTTTAGGTCGTTTGGATGATATTTCTACCGATGGATTACAACTTATAGCAGAAATTAGACAGATTTATGATAACTATGGTTTTGAAACACAAATTCTATCTGCCTCAGTGCGTAATACAATGCATGTTATTAATTGTGCTAAAATAGGAAGTGATGTTATGACAGGGCCATTATCTTCAATTACAGGTTTACTAAAACACCCTTTAACAGATAGTGGTTTAGCTCAGTTTTTAGAAGATTATAAAAAGGGTAATAAATAGATTATAGAATTATACAAGCGAAAAGCTTCTTGAACTATTTTTCAAGAAGCTTTTTGTTTTTTATTATATTTATGTTATACCTAATAATCATTATCCCTTTCATCTATAGGTTTAAGATGTCTTTTATCATAGCCTTCAATATAATAAGGATAATTGTCCCATGGCGATAATCCAGACACTCTAGGGTCTTTCGTCTTTTTTAAATAAGCAAATAGTTCCGCTCGCAATTCTTCGCATAAATCAAAGTATTCACTTTTTGATGCTAGGTTCTTCAACTGAAACGGATCGCTTTTAACATTGTACAACTCTACTTCTGGATGTTTTGCAATAGATAAGTCGAAGTAATATTTCAACAAAGGTGTATCCTTATTGGTAATTAAATATTCACGTGTTGGTCCTGCGTCAATATCACCATAAAACCCTTGGTGTGGAGAAAAGAAATCATGATCTCCGGCAGGCCATCTGTCTGGCTCAAAATTAATCATATATAACCAATCGCCCTTTCGAATTGTGCGTATGGGGTAAGGCATTCCTCCAGGGCGGCAGTAGGTATGGCGCTCCAATGCAGTAAATACTCTATTTCTTGTTGAGTCAACCTGACCACTTTTATTTGCAAGGAGAACATCTAGAAAACTATTTCCAGTCATATCTTCTGGGATATCAATACCAGTTGCATCCAGTAAAGTTGGAGCAAAATCAATAAAACTTATAAAATCATCAACTTTCGCACCTTCTTTAATTTTATTTCCCCAACAAATTGCCAAAGGCATATGTGTGCCATAGTCGTAACAAGTAGTTTTAGAGCGAGGAAAGGGCATCCCATTATCAGATGTTATAATTATAATTGTATTGTCGAGTTCTCCAGCCTCTTCAAGTGTTTTAATCATACGTCCAAGGTGAGTATCAAACCATTCTATTTCATAATAATAGTCAGCAATATCATTACGTACAATATCATTTTCAGGTAAAAATCCTGGCACTTCAATTTTCGAAATATCTTTCCCTGATTCAGCTCCAAGTCCACGTTTATAATTGCGGTGAGGTTCTATACCTCCATACCAAAAAAAGAAGGGCTTATCTTTATCTTTTTTAGAGAGGAAGTCACTAAAGTTTTTCGAATAATCTATATTGGAAATGCCTTCTGGCGAATCCATAGTTAGTTCATTATATGCCCGAGCTATTGGCTGGTTATGGTAGGGCTTATCTTTTAGATTAGCTGGCGCGTACCCTTTTCCTGTCCGCCCTGCTACATAACCATTTTTTTGCAGCACATGTGAAAAAGAAATATACTTTTCAGGCAAACCTCCAAATAACAACCCGCCTTCTTCAAGTTCCCATATATTTCTTCCTGTCAAAATAGAGGCTCTAGATGGAGCACAAGATGATACATTGCAATATGCATTATTAAAAAGCACCCCGCTATTGGCAACCCTATCGAAATTAGGCGTACTAATTTCTTGAGTACCAAGAATAGAGGTGTGAATATAAGATTGATCGTCAGAAATACAAAAAAGTATGTTGGGTCTTTTTTCGATTTTGGATTGACACCCAGTAAAAAATAATAATAGAGTTATTAAAATAAAATAGGAGCTTAGTTTAATTAAACCTATTGGCTTTTTATAATATAAATTCATATTAGCATATTTTTTGTTAGATTTTTGGTGATAACATTTTATATGAATTTATCCAATTATATAAGACAAAATAATCATAGTTTTATTAACTTTTGATAAAAAATACTTCATGATTATTTAGTTTTAATTGATACTCTATATTGAAAGTGGGTAACGTTCATGAATTTATCATGGAGCTCAATAATTTATTGGTTTCTTTGTTAAGGATTAGTTCAGTAAGTAAATCGAGTAGTAATTGGAAAATGATCTGAAGGATATTCTCCATTGAATTGAGTATGTAGAATTTCAGATTCTAAAATATTCAGATGAGTGGAAAAGATATAATCAATTCGCCAACTATTGGTCTTGGCAGGGAATGTAGTGACATCCCCATGTACGGTACCTTGTATATCCGGATTGTCTGGATAGAGATATCTGTATGTATCGGTTAATGGATACGTTTCGTGCGCTGCAATGGTAGTATATGCAGAACTAGTTTCAAACATATTAAAATCACCCATTGCTATCACTGGTAACCCTTTAGCAAGTTTCGATACTCTATCCATAAGGATTTGCGCTGATTTATGTCGCTCTTCATATTGTTCTCTGGGTGAATAAAAATGAGTTGATAATACAAAAATCGACTTACTGGTTTTATTATCTTTAAGTATCATCCAACTTGCATAGCGTGAGTTATCGTTATTATGGAAATCTGTTCCGGGTATATCTGGAGTAGGACT
>NZ_DBNGMQ010000071.1:0-4587 GCF_057126245.1 Yeosuana sp.
GCTACTGCAATAATTGAAGGAGGTGGTGGGCCAAACATATTCATAAAATGAATCAATAAAAAAACAACAACCAAAGACCAAAACGCCACTTTACGTTTAAAGGTTACAGTTTTATAGTATAAATAAATACCAATTAGAAAAAGTCCGGTTTCTAAAATAATTTCAATTATTGGGGCGTTCCATAAACCCAAACCAACTTTTAAATCGCTGAAAGGCGACAATGGTAAATCAGGTCTGTGTGTTATAAAATCTAAAATCCAATGGCTAAAAACCAAAAATCCCAGCAATAAAGATCCTTGCTTGTTTTTAGTAAATGTAAAATAAAAACTTGCAAATAAAATGGCCCAAACAACAGTCATCAAAAAACTATGCGAGTACGGATACGAAGTGAAATTAAGAGGCGTTAATGCCGTGTTACCAGGATCTATTTCAAAGGTCTCAAAGCCTAATAAAACAAAAATTGGCCATAATAAATCCAATAACTGCACTGCAACAAACATAATTGCAAGTGATGGAAGTTTGTTAATTTTTTTAGCTCCGAAAGCCAATGCATAATGCCCTATAAACACTGTTTGAAAATTTATATCGATTAAAATAAAAATAGCTAATGCAAACGAAATTAATTATTTCATGCAATATTCCAAATTTAAATATTTGTATTTAAAATTCAATAAATGTTCAAGTTAAAGTAATCTGAAGCAACTAGTTAACAAACTTATCCTTATTAATAATAAAAACACTTTGCTTTTATATCTGTACTATTGGCTCTCAATTTCATACTCACTTATCAGATAATAACTTTAAGTATATCATTAAAATAAGTATAACAGATAATAAGGTATGTTTATATTTTATAAATTTAATTTTTATGATTTAAGTCGTATATTTGAGAAAAGGTAGTTCTATGAATAATTTTTTCAATGAACTGAAGCGTAGAAATGTTATCAAAGAAACCATAGCCTATATAGTGGTGGCCTGGGTTTTTTTGCAAGTCACCATTATGGTGTTAACCATTTTTGAAGCGCCTTCCTGGGTTTCTAAAACCTTAATATTTATTATCGCTATGGGTCTGCCTGTCTGGATCTTTTTTTCATGGGCTTATCAGGTAACTCCTGAGGGATTCAAAAAAACAGAAAAGATTTCAAAAGATCAGGTCATTTCTATAGCTTCCAATAAGCGCCTAGATATTCTGATTGTTATTTCATTAATGTTTGCTATTGCTGTAGCCCTTATTAATAAACCAACGAAGAACATTACTTCACAAATGAAACCCACCGATACCTCAGTACTAAATAATTCTATTGCAGTATTGCCTTTTAACGATAATAGCCCTGGCAAAGACCAGGATTGGTTTACTGTTGGAATGACTGAGGCCCTTATTGCGGAACTATCAAAGATCAGTTCTTTAATTATTCCCTCACATCAATCCGTAAAAAAATACAAAGGGACCACTAAAACCTTACCTGAAATAGCCATGGAACTGAATGTTGGCTCCGTTATTGTGGGAACCGCATCAAAGGTGAATGATAGTATCCGTATCAGAGCCCAATTACTTAATGCCAATGACAAACCGTTATGGGGCGAAAGTTATGATGAAGGATTTGGGCATGCCCTGCAACTTCAGCATAATATTGCCAGGGCCATAACCAAAGAAATAAATATTGTGCTTACACCAGCAGATTCCGCAAGATTTACAATGCCCGCTCTGGTAAATATTGATGCGCTAGAAGCTGATCTAAAAGGCATGCAAATTATAAAGACAGCTAAAAGCTTTGAAGACTTCAAACTTGCCGTAAAACAATTTGAGAAGGCAATTGAACTGGATTCCACTTTTGCCCGATCTTTTGCCCATCTAGGTTGGCTTTATGATGACCTGCCCTATCATTCAGAAAAAACACCTAAAGAGGCTGCAGAGATGTCAGAAGCTGTCAATAATATCGCCTTACGTTTAGATCCTCAATTAACATTGGCATATCTCAATAAATTCAGAAATTTATATTTAACGGAATGGAAATGGGGAGAAGCGCTCCCTATTTTGTCTAAAGCAGAGTCATTATCGCTCAATGATCCTGAAGTTCTAGATTCGTTTATTGAATATTATGTTACTTCTGGAAAATTCGATAAAGCATTTAATACCTTGGAAAAACTTCGTCAAATAAAAGAGTTTCAAACCTGGTATTTTATGAACAAAGTTTACATTCAGTTTCACAGTCGTGATTTGGATGGGGTACTAAAAACTTCAGAAGAAAGCATTAAGTTATTTCCTGAAAATTGGCCCAGTCCCACATTACGCATGTGGTCACTTTCCTTGTTGGGTAGACATTTAGAGGCGGTAAGTGCAGCTCGGGAAATTTTGACTAAAAATCATGTAGCTCCCGCAAAACTTGGCGAGATAGGCTGTGTTTTGGCAAGAGCAGGTTTAAAAAAGGAAGCACTAGAACAACTTGAGATATTGAAGAATTCCAATCTTAAATATATCGATCCGGTTTCTATTGGCCTTCTATATATGGGATTGGGAGATAATGATCTAGCTATGCAGTACTTTGAACAAGGCTATAGAACACATTCTCCTTGGATGGTCTATTTAAAAAGAGCGCCACCTTTTGATGCCATTCGCGGTGACCCCAGATTTGAAAAATTGATACAGGAAATGAAATTTCCATAAAAAAAATAAATCGAACAGTATCAGACAATAAAAATAAAAGATCAAAACTTTAATATAAATCTTCCAGGAGATGAGGTTTTTCGACGAACTAAAGCGTAGAAATGTTATCAAAGAGACCATAGCCTATATAGTGGTGGCCTGGGTTTTTTTACAAGTTACTATTATGGTGTTAACTATTTTTGAAGCCCCTTCCTGGGTTTCTAAAACCTTAACATTTATTATTGCCATGGGTCTGCCTGTCTGGATCTTTTTTTCATGGGCCTATCAGGTCACTCCTGAGGGATTCAAAAAAACAGAAAAGATTTCTGAAGATCAATTTATTACAAGTGTTTCCAATAAGCGTCTGGATATTCTGATTGTTATTTCATTGATGGTTGCTATTGCCATAAGTTTTATCAATAAAGGGAATTCTAAAAACACAAATGTAGTTGCAAGCAGTGAAGTAATCATAGAAAATTCGATTGCCGTACTGCCCTTTCTGGACATGAGTCCCAATAAAGATCAGGAATACCTAAGTGATGGTATTGCGGAAGAAATACTCAATCGTTTGTGTAAATTCAAAGAATTGAAAGTAATGGCAATGACTTCTTCATTTTCTTTTAAAAACAAAAATGAAGATATAAAAACCATTGGGAAAATTCTTAATGCGTCCCTTATTTTAGAAGGTAGTGTTCGTAAAAATGAAGACACTATCATGATTTCTGTAAGACTTACCAATACCGAAAACGGAAATATACTCCTGTCTGAATCTTATTCAGATGATATACATAATATTTTCGGTTTACAATCAAATATTTCTATTGATATTGCTAAAAAAATAGACGCCAAATTATCGCTTAGTGGGAATAAACTCCTAAATAGAAAAAAAATTAATCCAATGGCTTATGAAACCTATCTAAAAGGTAGATCACAATTTATTAATGGGCCATTAAATTTGAATGAAGGCGAAATATTTAGGGCAAAAAATTATTTCGAATCCGCAGTTCAACAGGATACTACTTTCGTCGAGGCCTATGCATATCTCGCTCTTACTTATTATAATTTGACAGACTGGGCATTAGATCGAGATGAAAAATCAAAAATTAAAATAGCGCTTGATTCAGCAGAAATACTTGCTAAAAGGGCTTTATTTCTTGATTCTCTGAGTTCAGGAGCACATTTGGCTATGGGAAGCTTCTACTTCCATCAATATAATTGGTTGGAAGCTGAAAAAGCAAAAAGAAAGGCTGTTGAATTAAATCCAGGTGGGACAGAAGAAAAATTTATACTGGCCTCCTTTTTAGGCCAATTTGGACAAGTTGACGAGGCACTGAGGCTGGATGAAGAAGCTTTAAAACTAGATCCTCTAGATGTCAATAGCAAAATTAAATATGCCCGCGATTTGTATCGTGCCAGACAATATGATAAAGGGATAGAACAATGCAATCTTATTCTTAAGGAAGAGCCAAATTCAATTGGAGCCTTACAGTTCCAATATCTTTGCTATTCAGGCAAAAAACAATTTCAGGAAGCCGGAAAAACTTGGGCAAAAATTTTAGAATTAAAAGGCGAAAATAAATTTGCAGAAATCTATAAGACTTTTGAATATAAAACGGCCATAAAGAAAGCACTTTTATATATTAATGATTCCATTTCACTAGGGGTTATTCATCCTATTGAAATGTCAATGTTCTACGCAGAACTTGAAGATAAAGACAAAACATTTAAGTATTTAAATTTAGCATATGAAAATCGTTTACCTCAAATCAGTTATTTGAGTCAACATCAGTTTGATTTCATAAGAGATGACCCCAGATATTTAGATCTTTATAAAAAAGCAGGTTTTAAAGCTTATTACGAAAATAAAAGATAATTTAAATCTAATTTTTATATGTGTTGAATTACTCCATAAGAGCATTTCAAATTATTTATATTATTTAGAT
>NZ_DBNGMQ010000072.1:0-3821 GCF_057126245.1 Yeosuana sp.
AAAACTTATTGCCTTTTTTAGCGGCTGCAAACATACACCCCTTTTTTATTTCCACAATGACTTTTTTTGCCTTTTTTTAACTTCATTTTTTTATAACCTTTTAAACCTTTGTTTTCAATGGGTTACATCTCTATTATTTTTATAACGAATCACATTATATACTTGCTAAATAAAGTATTGAAGTTAATTGTCTCATATTTTAGACTGCGTTAGGGATGGCAATGGCATCCTTTTTATGCTATATGTATACCATATAAAGTTTTTAATTTGTTCGATACCTATTTACATACTTACATAAACTTATGTATAAAACTTTAGCATAAAAAGATATAATGAACAGCCCGACCTTGCTGTTGCAAGGAAACGCCCAACATAAGATTACCTAATTTGTTTACATTATTTAGACCAATAAAAACCTAGATTTAATAAAAGGAAAAATTATACGTATATATATATTGTATGTGTATGTTTATACTATTATCTTTGCCACCTGAATTTAATTTATTTTAATGATACATATAACCTTGCCCGATGGAAGCATAAAGGAGTTTGAGAAAAACGTTACTCCTATGGATGTTGCTAAAAGCATTAGCGAAGGATTTGCTAGAAATGTAATTTCTGCCAGTTTTAATGGTACAACTATTGAAACCGCTACACCTTTATCTACAGATGGCTCTTTGGTTTTATACACTTGGAATAATGATGAAGGAAAAAAGGCATTCTGGCATAGTTCTGCGCATGTATTAGCTCAAGCACTGGAAGAACTATATCCCGGCATAAAATTAACGATTGGCCCTGCTATTGAAAATGGCTTTTACTATGATGTAGATTTTGGTGGACATGCCATTTCTGAAAAGGATTTTACGGCCATTGAAAATAAAGTTATTGAAATTGCTAGAGGAAAGCATGAATTTAAAATGCGTTCTGCAAGCAAAGCTGATGCGCTATCATTATACAAGGACAATGAATTTAAAACTGAGTTAATTGAAAACCTTGAAGATGGCACGATTACATTTTGTGATCATTCAACGTTTACAGACTTGTGTCGTGGTGGCCATATACCAAATACGGGCATTATAAAAGCTGTTAAAGTATTGTCTGTTGCTGGTGCTTATTGGCGCGGTAACGAAAATAACCCGCAGTTAACTAGAGTTTACGGTATTTCTTTTCCAAAGCAAAAAGAGCTTACCGAATATTTAGAAATGCTTGAAGAGGCTAAAAAGCGAGACCATAGGAAATTAGGCAAAGAATTGGAGCTTTTCACGTTTTCACAAAGAGTAGGTCAAGGTTTGCCATTATGGCTACCAAAAGGAGCTGCTTTACGCGAGCGCTTAGAAAACTTTTTAAAAGCTGCCCAAAAGAAGGCTGGTTATGAAATGGTTATAACCCCGCATATTGGTCAGAAAGAGTTATATGTAACATCTGGTCATTATGCCAAATATGGTGCTGATAGTTTTCAGCCAATAAAAACGCCTAAAGAAGATGAGGAGTTTTTATTAAAACCTATGAATTGTCCACATCACTGTGAGATATATAATAGTAGCCAATGGTCTTATAAAGATTTACCAAAACGATACGCTGAATTTGGTACAGTTTATAGATATGAACAAAGTGGTGAGCTACATGGTTTAACACGTGTAAGAGGGTTTACTCAAGATGATGCACATTTGTTTTGCACACCGGAACAAATAGACCAAGAGTTTAAAGATGTTATAGATTTAGTACTATATGTGTTTAGTTCTTTAGGTTTTGAAAACTTTACGGCACAGGTTTCTGTAAGGGATCCTGAAAATCCTGACAAATATATAGGTACTGCTGAAAACTGGGAAAAAGCTGAACAAGCTATTATCAATGCAGCTACTGACAAAGGCTTAGATTTTGTTATCGAAACTGGTGAAGCTGCTTTTTATGGACCAAAACTAGACTTTATGGTAAAAGATGCTCTAGGAAGACGTTGGCAACTTGGTACCATTCAAGTTGATTACACGCTACCTGAGCGTTTTGATTTGACCTATAAAGGCAGTGATAACGAACTACACAGACCTATTATGATTCACCGTGCGCCCTTTGGAAGTATGGAACGTTTTGTAGCATTATTATTAGAACATACTGGTGGTAATTTCCCACTTTGGTTAATGCCAATTCAAACGATTATATTGTCTCTTAGTGAGAAATATGAAAAATACGCCGAAAAAGTTTTAAATTTGCTAGAAAATAACGAAATTCGCGCCCTCGTTGATAATAGAAATGAAACGATTGGGAAGAAAATTCGGGAAGCCGAAATGCAAAAGCACCCATATATGATCATTATAGGCGAGAATGAAGAACGTGAAAATAAAATAACTGTGCGTCAGCATGGTGGAGAAGATTTAGGGATGATATCAATAGATGAATTCTCAGAAATTATAAAAGAAGAAATAAGTAAAACGCTCAAACCGTTTTAAATAATAAGTTTAATTTAAAAAGATAAGGCCATAGCAATTAGAAGAAGACATGTACCCAAAAGGGTTTCACAAGAGGATAAACATAAGATAAACTCTAAAATTACAGCACCCAATGTTCGTTTAGTAGGCGATAATGTTGAAATAGGTGTATATAGTTCTAGAGATGCATTGAAAATAGCCGATGAGCAAGGATTAGATCTTGTAGAGATCTCTCCAAATGCTGATCCTCCTGTATGTAAGGTTATGGACTATAAAAAGTTTCTTTACGAACAAAAGAAACGTGATAAGGCTATAAAAGCTAAGGCTACGAAAGTAGTTATTAAAGAAATTCGTTTTGGTCCTCAAACTGATGATCATGATTACGAATTTAAAAAGAAACATGCTGAAAAATTCTTAAAAGAAGGAGCAAAACTTAAAGCGTTTGTGTTTTTTAAAGGACGTTCTATCATCTTTAAAGAGCAAGGACAAATTTTATTATTAAAACTTGCTCAAGATTTAGAAGAGTATGGAAAAGTGGAACAAATGCCGAGATTAGAAGGTAAACGTATGACTATGTTTCTTGCACCAAAAAAATAACACGAGTAAAGTTATATTGAAAGATAAGATGCTGAAACAAGTTCAGCACTAAAGTAATTAAGCGAAGTAATTAAAAACTAGGAGAAAAAAATGCCTAAAATGAAAACCAAATCTAGTGCCAAAAAACGTTTTAAGTTGACTGGTACTGGTAAGATTAAAAGAAAGCACGCTTTTAAAAGTCACATCTTAACAAAGAAGTCTAAAAAGCGTAAGCTAGCGTTAACTCATAGTGGATTAGTTCACGATAATGATGTTAACAGCATTAAAGAACAATTACGTTTAAAGTAATAAGTTCTGGTTAAAACAAATTAATAACCCTGGAGTTAGGCTCTGTTAAAAGAGGCTTTTTAATAAGTCCGCCTACTACAAAAAAAATTAAAAAATTATGCCAAGATCAGTAAATTCTGTTGCCAAAAGAGCCAGAAGAAAAAAGGTTCTTAAACAAGCAAAAGGTTACTTTGGAAGACGTAAAAACGTTTGGACAGTAGCTAAAAACGCGGTTGATAAAGCGATGCAATATTCGTACAGAGACCGTAGAAACAAAAAAAGAACATTTCGTGCATTATGGATTACGCGTATTAACGCAGGAGCCAGACAGTATGGAATGACGTATTCTCAATTTATGGGAAAATTAAAAGCTAATGATATTGAATTAAACCGTAAGGTTTTAGCCGATTTAGCCATGAATAACCCAGAAGCTTTTAAAGCTGTAATAGAGAAAGTAAAATAAGGCGTTTCGCCTATTGTAAAACATATTATATTCGCTTAATAAAGATCCGGTTCGAAAGAATCGGATTTTTT
>NZ_DBNGMQ010000073.1:0-45894 GCF_057126245.1 Yeosuana sp.
GATTCTGAAGGAACCGTAGTACTTGACAGAAATCTGACTGGAGGAACTGAACCTGACACTATTGGAGGTGTTACCTCTGCGGGAGAACCAGGTAATTGGACTGTAACAATTACAGTTACTTCATTTAATGGAGACGGAAGTTATTCTTTAAGTGCTGGCAACTAAACTAAAAGCAGTTGATAAATAAATAATTTAAGAGGCTGTCAGTAATTCGACAGCCTTTTTTTTACGAAAATTACACCCACACAACTAATTAAGTCACATCAGATATAGTATGATGTAATCAAATATATGCAGCCATATTTATACGAATAAACATGATGTTGAGATGGTTTGTACGCAAAGACAATACGGGCGTGGATTTTGGTATTTGGGAAAGCCTCTCACCTTCTTAACTCTCTTGTCCAATAGAGATGTATTCTGGCGTTTCCAGAAAAATAGGTCTTTTAAAACGCAAACAAAATGATGCAAAAGCCGCATTAGAATTGGATACTGCTTTGAGAAAACTTGATACTAAAGATCCTGTTAAATACGATTTTGTTTTATTTGGACTTGGAGTTTTTGAAGGATTTTAATATTTGTTTTCCTTATATTTAAATAATAATTTTTAAATCGAGCATATGAAAACATATCTATCACTTTTATTAACCATATCCATTTCTACTGTATTTTCTCAAAATATTAAAATACCGATTGATACAACAGTCGTCACCTCACATAATTCAACCATTAATAATGAATTAATCTCATATAAGGCTACTGCAGGTACACAACCTGTCTGGAATAAAAAAGGAGAACCTATTGCAACATTATTCTACACGTATTATGAGCGAACTAAAACGGATAAAAAAAACAGGCCTCTCATTTTTTCATTTAATGGCGGACCGGGTTCTGCGTCTGTATGGATGCATATTGCTTATACAGGTCCTAAAATTTTAATTATTGACGATGAAGGTTACCCTATACAACCTTATGGCGTAAAAGACAACCCAAACTCGATATTAGATGTTGCTGATATTGTTTATATCAACCCAGTCAATACTGGTTATTCAAGAATGGTTCCTAATAAAGAAGGAAAATTACCTAAAAGAGACACCTTTTTTGGTATTAATGCCGATATTAAATATTTAGCCGAATGGATGAATACCTTCCTTTCAAGAATAAACCGATGGGAATCTCCTAAATATATTATTGGTGAGAGTTATGGTGGCACACGCGTTATGGGTTTAGCTAAGGAGTTACAAAATCAACAATGGATGTATTTAAATGGCGTTATAATGGTTTCTCCTGCCGACTATAAACTTTACAGTACGGATCAACCCGTTTATTCGGCTTTAAATTTACCTTATTATACAGCATCCGCATGGTATCATAAAATGTTACCTAACGAATTACAAAGTAAAGATTTGCTGGATATTCTTCCAGAAGCTGAAGATTACGCGATTAATAAGCTAATGCCTGCATTAGCAAAAGGCGGGTTTATTTCTGACAAAGAAAAACAAGATGTAGCTGATAACATTAGTTTTTATAGCGGTTTAAGTAAAGATGTGATCTTGCAAAACAATTTAAATGTGTCCACCAATTTTTTCTGGAAAGATTTATTAAGAGATGAAACAGGACAAACGATAGGGCGCTTAGATTCTCGATATTTAGGTATTGATAAAACCGAATCTGGTGATAGCCCCGATTATAATGCTGAATTAAGTTCGTGGTTACATTCCTTCACACCTGCAATAAATTTTTATTTGAGAGAACAGTTAAAATTCAAAACTGATATAAAATATAATATGTTTGGAGATGTACATCCTTGGGATAATGAAAAGGATAATACTAGAGAAGGTTTAAGGCAAGCAATGGCTCAAAACCCCTATTTAAAAGTGCTGATTCAATCAGGTTATTATGATGGGGCAACCACTTATTTTGGGGCTAAATATACAATGCATCAGGTTGATCCAAGTGGAAAAATGAAAGATCGTTTTAGCTTTAAAGGCTATAGAAGTGGTCATATGATGTATTTACGTCAAGAAGATTTAAAATTAGCGAACGACGATTTACGAGACTTTATAATAAACACGTCGTACAAAGGAAAGTCGGCAAAATATTAAATAAAAAACCAGACTAAAAAGTCTGGTTTTTTTATTATGAAGTGAATTATAATTATCCTTTTAACCATGCTTCTCTCAATTTGACTTGAGTTTCAGTTGCATCTACTTTAGGCATTAATCCTTCCCCAATAGTATAAGGTTGCGTTGTTGTTGTTTTAATAACAATTTCTTCTCCATCTCTTTCAAGCTTCACCTCTACTTCCATGCCTGGTCTCCAACCAAAAACTTTAACTAAAACTTGATTTGCGTTTTTAAGTGTTACTTCTGTTCCATCAACCGATTTTATAATATCATTAGGTTTTGCACCCTGTTCCGCCCAGAAACTGTTTTCTAAAACACTGTCTGTAAAAAAGATACCTCTATTTGGATCGCCACTCACAATTGGAGCTCCATTCATTAAAATATAGTTGGTTTCAATTTTGCCTTTTGATAATTCTAAACCTACTTTATCAAAAAATTTGTTGTAATCAATCGGAACATCACCAATAACATGTGTTTTAAAGAAATCACCTAGAGACGGATAAGTCATAGCAGTAATTTCATCTATAAGTTTATCATCTTCAAATGGTTTATTTTTTCCGTATTTAGTTATTAATTCTTTCATAAGCGACAAAATTCCTCTTTGTCCATTACTTCCTTCTCGCATTAAAATATCAACACACATGCCGATTAAAGCTCCCTTTTGATACACATTATAATATTGATCTTTATATGGTTCCTTTAAAACATTCTCACTCATAATAGTGAAACTCATAGCATCATTCATTCGCTTAGATGTTTGAATTTTACTCATCATTTTATTATAGAACTCATTTTCTATAATTAACCCTTGATTAATTTGAAATAAATTAGCAAAGTATTCTGTTACACCTTCATACATCCATAAATGTTTTGAAAATGTTGGGTTGTTATAATCAAAATAGTGAACATCTTCCGAATGCACCGATAAGGGACTTACTATATGAAAAAATTCATGAGAAACCGTTTCAATAAGACTTTCTTCCATGGCCTGGTTAGGTATAGATTCTGGCATTACCACCACGGTTGATGTATGATGCTCTAATGCTCCAAAACCTTTTGGCGAATCTGCTTTTCCTTCTGATAAATACAAAAAGATGTCGTATCTAGGCGTGCTATTAATATCTCCCAAAAATGCTTTTTGTGCCTTCATCATTTTATACATAGCATCTTTTAATGACGCAGCTGAATGCGTTTTATTCGGAGAATACACACTTAATACTACTTTAATACCTCCAACTTCAAACTCTTCAACACTTAATTCTCCGTACATCATTGGGTTATCTGTAATCTCAAAATATCTTGAAGCAAAATAACTCGTAGTGATGGTCTTACCATCGTCACTAACTTTATTACCCACATTTTGTAATGCTGATGATCTCACAAAATTTGCCGGTGCAGTAACATCTACTTTATATTGGTTATTTTTTAAAGCGTCAAAATACCCAATAAAACCATGAAGGTTTAATACATAATTAGTTGATTCAATATTGGTCCCTGCTGGAGAAAAGGGATGTTCTTTGCCAATTCCGCCTTCAGATTCCATATCAAACGTATCATTAACATAGTACGTAATGTAATCTAAATTAGTAGCATTATTAATGACCCATGTATTAGTGTCAGTTTTATTAAAAGCTAACTCATTACCTTTATAATCAATAGCTTTAAAATCATCAACATATTTACCAAAATTACTGATTGAATATGTCCCCTGAATAACTTTTGGCAATTGGTAGGTTACTGTTTCAGTAGTAAAACGCCCAGGATTTATAATAACCGGCGCTTTATCATCCTGTATATCCGATATATTGATTGATGTTTCAATAGGCAAGCTAGTTGCTAAATCATTTCCAGTTGTTTTTGTTGAGCTACAACTTGCAAATAACATGACTGCAAAAAAAGCAGACAATATTTTAATTTTCATATTAATGGTTTTTATTATTTTTTTAGACGTGTAAAATACTGCTATGTTACTCCTTATTTTCTTAATGTTTTGTTAAATTCGTAGCATGCAAAAACCCTTGATAAGCATTTTAACACCTTTTAAAAATACAGAGTTGTTTTTAGAGGAATGTATAACATCAATAATCCAACAAACTTATACTAATTGGGAATTATTAATTATTGATGATCATTCTAATGACAATAGCCATAACATAGTTACTAAATTTGCTAAAAAAGACTCTAGAATAAAACTTTTTAAAAATTCTGGAAGTGGACTTATTGATGCCTTAAAGCTTGCTTTTTCTAAAAGTACTGGCGAATTAATTACGCGAATGGATAGTGATGATATTATGCTTCCGCGCAAATTAGAAGTACTATCAAATAACCTGATAAAGTATGGTAAAAAACATTTGGCCATTGGCTTGGTAAAGTATTTTGCTAAAGATGGTATAAAATCAGGTTTTAAAAACTATGAAAATTGGCTAAATACCTTAACTAAGTTAGGAACAAATTATAATGAGATTTATAAAGAATGTGTTATCCCATCTCCTTGTTGGATGATTTACAAGGATGATTTAATAGCTTGTGATGCTTTTAACCCCAATATATACCCCGAAGATTATGACTTAACCTTTCGGTTTTATAAAAAAAATTATAAGTGTATTCCCTGTCAAGATATTTTACATAACTGGCGTGATTATAGTACACGCACTTCGAGAACGCATGAGCATTATGCCGAAAATCATTTTGTACCCTTAAAAATAAATCACTTTTTGGATATTGATTATGATAACCATAAAACGTTAACCGTTTGGGGCGCAGGAACAAAAGGAAAAATAGTTGCTAAAACACTCATTCATAAAAATATTGATTTTGAATGGATTTGTGATAACCCTAAAAAAATTGGAAAAGCTATTTATGGAAAAACCTTAAAGAATTTTAAAGCTCTAGATCAAATTAAAAACCCACAAAGTATTATTACTGTTGCTAATCAAACCGCTCAAAAAGAAATAAGAGCCTATTTACATGGCTTAAATTTAAACCCTAAAAAGGACTATGTGTTTTTTTGTTAATTATAATAATTAGAAGCATAAGTCAATTTCATTTTCTATATTTGAACAATCTAAATAGAAATGCAGTTTAAACACCCCGAACTTCTTTACGCTTTATTTTTACTGCTAATACCTATTATTGTTCATTTATTTCAGTTTAGAAAATTTCAAAAAGAAGCTTTTACTAATGTTGCTTTTTTAAAACAAGTTACCTTACAAACCCGGAAAAGTTCTCAACTTAAAAAATGGGTAGCATTAATTACTAGATTATTGCTTTTAGCTGCTATTATTTTTGCTTTTGCCCAACCTTTTTTTACTAAATCAGATTTAGAAAACTCAAAAAAAGAAACAGTCATTTATTTAGATAATTCCTTTAGCATGCAAGCTAAAGGAAATCAAGGAGAACTTTTAAAACGTGCTGTTCAAGACCTTATAAGTAACATCCCTGAAGACGAAAACATTTCTTTACTAACTAATGACGCCACTTATAAAAATACGACTATAAAGTCTATTAAAAACGATTTATTAAATCTTGGATATTCATCGAAATCATTATCTTATGATGCCGCACTGTTAAAAAGTAAAAAGCTGTTTAAGTTGTCAAATACAGTAAAAGACCTAGTTTTTATTTCAGATTTTCAACAAAGCAACACTCCTTTTAACCCGACGATTGATTCAGTTTTTAAAATTCATGCGGTAAAATTAAACCCAGTTAATTCTAATAATACCTCTATTGATTCTGCATATATTTCAAATATATCTAGCAGTGCTATAGATTTAAAAGTGATCATAAAAAACTCTGGTGAATTGATTGATAATTTGCCTATTTCATTATTTAATGCTACACAATTAATAGCAAAAACTTCTATCTCTGTGAACAAGAAGGCTGAAGCCTCTTTTTCAATACCCATAAATGAAACTATTAATGGAAAAATAACAATTGAAGACACTCATTTACAATATGATAACAGTCTGTTTTTTAACATCAATAAAACACCTAAAATAAATGTTCTAACAATAAATAACGAAGATGATTCTTTTTTGAAGCGATTATATAATGAGAACGAATTTAATTATACATCTACTCTTTTAAATCAATTAGATTACAATATTGTAAACGAACAAAATTTAATTGTTTTGAATGAGTTGGAAACAATTCCTGCTAGTTTATTAAGCGTTTTAAAATCTTTTACTATGCAAGGTGGCAACATTATTATTATTCCTTCAAGTACCATTAATGTTCCGTCATATAATTCATTTTTAAATAACTACAACACTGCTTTTATTTCCCTTATTGAGTCTGAAAAACTAATAACGACTATAAACTATTCAAACCCATTATATATAAATGATGTTTTTGAAAAACGAGTCAGCAATTTCCAGTACCCAAAAGTAAATAATTTTTATACTGTCTCAGGAAATTTAAGTTCCCAAATCCTACAATATGAAGATGGAAAACCTTTTTTGTATGAGAGCAATCGGGTGTATATTTTTACAGCCCCATTAAATACAAAAAATTCTAATTTTAAAAACTCACCCCTTATAGTCCCAACACTTTACAACATTGCAAAATTTAGTTTTAAAATCCCTGAACTATATTATACAATTGGTAATGAAAACTCTTTTGATATTTCTATAAATTTACATCAGGATGATATATTATCTCTTTTTAACGACGATGTTAACTTAATTCCAAAACAACAGTATTACAATAACAAAGTGGTTATAACTACTAACGAGGAACCATCTTTATCGAATATCTATACTGTAAAGGATAAAAATGAAAGCATTATAAATGTAAGTTACAATTACAACAGAAAAGAAAGTGATTTAGTGTATCAAAATCTATCAAATTTTAATTACATAACAGTAAGCAACTCCGTCGCTGACATTTTCAATACGTTAAAAAGTGAAACAAAAGTTAATGAGCTATGGAAATGGTTTGTTATTTTTGCATTAGCGTTCTTGATTATTGAAATGCTCATATTAAAATACCTTAAATGAACATACTTATAAAATCAGCTAGAATAATAGACTCTAAAAGTGAATTTCATAACACAGTTCAAGATATATTGATTGAAAAAGGAGTTATTTTACAAATTGGCTTAAACTTAAAAAATCCAAAAAAGTATCAAGAAATCACTTTTGATAATTTACATATTTCGCAAGGTTGGTTTGATAGTGGCGTTTGTTTTGGCGAACCTGGATTTGAAGAACGTGAAACTATCAAAAACGGACTTAAAACAGCGGCTGCTTCTGGATTTACAACTGTAGCCATGAATGCCAACACCAATCCTGTTATAGATTGTAATTCAGATATTACATTTGTAAATTCAAAAGGTGAAGGTCATGCTGTAAAACTTTTACCCATTGGCGCCTTAACAAAAGATGGTAACGGTAAAGATTTAGCTGAATTATATGATATGAAAAGTGCTGGTGCAGTTGCCTTTTACGATTATAAAAAGCCTATTTCAAATCCTAACTTAATGAAATTAGCTTTGCAATACACAGGTAATTTTAATGGTTTAGTATGCTCTTTCCCAATAGATAAAGAAATTTCGGGCTTTGGCGTTATGAATGAAAATATTACCAGTACATCTTTAGGTTTAAAAGGCATTCCAAACCTATCAGAAGACTTACAAGTGTCTCGAGATTTATTTTTATTAGAATACACGAACGGAAAACTTCATATCCCTACTATTTCTACAGCCGGTGCAGTTTCATTAATAAGGGAAGCTAAAAAGAAAAAGTTAGATGTAAGTTGTAGCGTTGCCATTCATAATTTATTTTTTACTGATGACATTTTAGCAGAATTTAATACGACATACAAAGTATTACCTCCACTGCGCACTCAACATGATGTTGACGCCTTATTAGAAGGTGTTAAAGATGGCACTATAGATATGGTTACAACAGACCATAACCCCTTGGATATTGAACATAAGAAAATAGAATTCGACCATGCTGCTTACGGAACCATTGGTTTAGAAAGTGCTTTTGGTGCTTTACAAACATTATTTAGCTTAAAAAAAACAGTAGACCTTTTAACTAAAGGGAAATCAAGATTTGGTTTAGAATCATCACCTATAAATATTGGTAATAAATTAAATATCACACTATTTAATCCTGATACTAAATATACTTTTTCTTCTAATAACATTTTAACTAAATCAAAAAATGCTATTTTTGAAAATCAGGATTTGAAGGGAAAAGTCTACGGAATTATTTCTAATAACAAAATAGCTCTAAACTAATTATATGGCAAATAAAGGTGCTGAAGAAGAAAAAGGTTTAGCAATTATTAGCTATCTATCTATTGTAGGTACTATTATTGCTTATTTTTTGAATAATGACAAAAGAAACAAATTAGCTTCTTTCCATATAAGACAATCTCTAGGTTTGTGGTTAATGTTTCCTATATTAGGATTTATAACCAGTTATTTTGATAGTTGGCTCGCAACCTTTGGATTTTATATGTTTTTTGGTGTGTTATGGATTTATGGTTTTATAAACGCCATTGCAGGTAAAGAACAAGAAGTTCCTTTAGTAGGTGGCTTTTTTCAAAAATTATTTGCTACTATAGGACAATAAATGATAAACAATTCTCTTTCATTACAACATATTATTAGAACATCTTCTTTATCAGAAAATGCGCCTTTATTGATTATGCTTCACGGTTATGGCAGCGATGAAAATGATTTGTTTTCGTTTGCAAATGAATTACCCGAAGAACTATTTATTATATCTGTCAGAGCTCCCTATGAATTACAGCCTTATGGACATGCCTGGTATGCCATCAATTTTGATGCAGTGCAAGGAAAATGGAGTGATAATGAACAAGCTATAGAATCAAGAGATTTAATTGCTAAATTTATCGATGAAGCAACATCAACTTATGCTGTAGATAAAAACAATGTGACACTTTTAGGCTTTAGCCAAGGTACCATATTAAGTTATGCTGTGGCTTTAACCTATCCTGAAAAAGTAAAAAATATTATTGCGTTAAGTGGTTATATTAATAAAGATATTTTGCCAAAGAACTTTGAAACGAAAGCGTATTCAAATTTAGAATTTTACTGTTCGCATGGTAGTGTAGACCAAGTTATCCCTGTAGATTGGGCAAGACAAACGGCACCCTTTTTAACTCGTTTAAACATTAAGCACCAATATTCAGAGTTTCCTGTTGGTCATGGCGTAGCTCCTCAAAATTTTTATGAACTTAAAGATTGGCTGTTACAGAGACTTAGATAATTTCAATGCGTCTCCATTTGGGAAATAAATGTATTCTGATAAAATCCCAAGCGATGACAATAAATGAAAAATAATATGCTGTTGGACTTTTATCTGATTATCATAGAGCTATAAAAAAAATGATTTTTATAATATTGAGTAAAATCAAACTCAAAAAATATAAGAATAATGTCTTAATTATGTTCTCAAAATAATGCATAAAAAAACCAGCTACAAAGCTGGCTTTTTATTACTCCTTTATAAAATTTTAGCTATTAACCACTAATCTAAAACCTTCACCATGAATGTTAAGTATTTCTACTTTCGGGTCCAATTTTAAATACTTACGTAATTTAGCAATGTAAACATCCATACTTCTTGAAGTGAAATAGTTATCATCTCTCCATATTTTAGTAAGTGCTAGTTGACGTGGCATTAAATCATTTTCATGCAAAGCCAATAACCTAAGTAACTCATTTTCCTTTGGAGACAATTTTATAGGATCCCCACCTTTAAAACGCAAGAAACGAAGTTTTGAATTTAAATCAAAATCTCCTATCTTAAATTCAAATTGTTTACTATCAGAAATTGTTTCTGTCGCTTTACGCTGCATGATTGCTTTAATTTTCATAAGCAACACTTCACTATCAAAAGGTTTATTTAGATAATCATCTGCGCCTACTTTATACCCCTTTAAAACATCTTCTTTCATGGTTTTAGCGGTTAAAAAAACAATAGGCACTTCTTTGTTTTTTTCTCTTATTTCTTTAGCTAATGTAAACCCATCTTTATATGGCATCATGACATCTAAAATACATAAGTCAAAATCGTCCTTCTTAAATTTTTCAAAACCTTCCATACCATTTTTTGCATGAACAACATCATAATCATTCATAATTAAATAATCTTTAAGAATGGTTCCAAAATTAGGATCGTCTTCTACTAGTAAAATTTTCTTGTTTATTTCTTCCATAATTATGTTATTAGTGGAAGCTTTATAATAAAAATGCTTCCTTTATCTTTTTCACTTTCTACTGTTATATGACCTTGATGGTCTTCTACTATTCGTTTCACATACGCAAGCCCAAGACCATGACCTTTTACGTTATGTATATTTCCAGTGTGTTCTCTGTAAAATTTTTCAAACACTCGTTTTTGTGCGGCCTTACTCATACCGCTACCGTGATCTTTAATTTTTAATATAATATTTGTTCCAATATTTTCTGTAGAAACCTCAATTTCTGGGGCATTCGGAGAATATTTAATAGCATTATCTAAAATATTAACTATCACATTTGTAAAATGTGTTTCATTAGCCAGAATTGACGATTTATCTGCTTCTAAAAACGTTTTTATATAGCCTTGTCTATCTTCAACTATAAGTTCTACATGCGTTAAGGCATCATTAATTATGTCGTGTAACTTAACTCTATCCTTACTTATATTAAGTTCGTTTCTTTCAAGTTTAGAAATTCTTAATACATTTTCAACCTGTGCATGCATTCGCTTATTCTCTTCCTTAATCATATTAAGATAGCGAATTACTTTTTCTTTATCATCAATAATTTTTGGATTCTTTATTGAGTCTAGTGCTAAATTTATGGTTGCTATGGGCGTTTTAAATTCATGCGTCATATTATTTATAAAATCTGTTTTTATTTGAGAGATTTTACGTTGTTTAACTAACTGATACAGAGCACTAGAATACGCTATAATAATGATTAATGTAAAAATTATTGATAACAAAATCATACCAATTATAGATGATAAAATAAATTTTCTATCATCCGGAAAACTTACAAGAAGTTTATAATTACTTTGATTATTTTCATCATAAAAAATAGGAACTTTATAAGTAGACTCTAATATTTTTTCAAAACCATCACTACGGACCTTTGTTGCTAAATCATTTCCATATATAGCAAATTCATAATCAATATCTATGTGGTCTTCTTTTAATTTTTTTGAAAGTAACTCAGAAATATGTTCCTTTGAAACTCGCTGATAGACGGGAATCGTTTTTGCATAGGCCTTAAAGTTTTTTTCAAAATAATTTCTTTCAGCGTCTAATAATCTTCCACTATTAACAATATTTACAATAGGTGATTTTTTTAAATCTTTCTCAGAAATATCTTCATTTTTATAAACTTCAAGGTTTGAACTCCCAAGGATGTTTTTGATATTAATACTATCTAAACCAATGTCAAAGAGCGATGAAGATAATTTATAGTTCTCTTCTAAAACTCCACTTTTATATATTAATGTTTCTTTTGTATTATTATTCTGCTGATATATAAATAATTGAGATACTGCTACTGAATCAACTTCTTTACTATTTACTAAATTTTGATACCTCTCAAAATAAGTATTTAATTCTTTTTTTTCAATAGCATTAGACACATAACTCAATGTTTTTTTTACATTAAACTCGAAACGTTCCTTCTCATTCTTAACAGAATCATTAATGTAATATGCCTGAACAAAAATGATTCCTATAAGAGACATACTCATTAACAGAACTAATAGGACGAAAATTCTTTTGCTCATTGTTCAAAATTAACATTTTAACATTTAGGGTTCTTACCTTTTAACCTTACCTTAACAAAAATGTTAAAATTTAAGAATTATTATATGGAATCAATAATTTGCTGGTGTATTTTAGCCACTTGATCTTTGGTTTTTTCAATGTCCGAATTAATGATAATGAAGTTAGAAAGTTTTATTTTTTCTTCATCACTCCATTGATTTTTCATAATAGCCTCTATCTTTTTTTTAGTTGTTGTATCACGTTTTAAAAGGCGTTTTATTTTTAATTCTTTTGGAGCAGTTACTGTAATAACAAAATCACAGTGTTTATAGAGCTCTTCTTCAAATAAAATAGCGGATTCTTTTATTACATATAATCCATTTTGCTTTTGTATCCATTTATTAAAATGCCTAGCCACTCTAGGATGTATAATCGCATTCATTTTATCTAGAACAGTCTCATCATTAAAAATAACATTTGCTATGAAAGGCTTGTTTAACTGATTGTTTACATAAGCTTTATTGCCAAACAATTCAATAAGTTTTCTTTTAATAACTTTTGAAGTAGCCATTAACTTTTTTGCTTCTTGATCTGCAATATATATGGGAACACCAAGTTGATTAAACATTTTAGCTACTGTAGTTTTCCCACTTCCAATACCACCCGTAAGTCCAACTATTTTCATATGCCTATGTTGATTCGAATGTGATTAATTTTTAATCTTGGATGTTTCATTGTGCTATGATAAATTCAATATGCTGCTGATTAATTTTAGCACTTTTTACTTTGTTAGTTACTTTATCCAGCTTAGGTAGCAACAAGGTTTGATTGTCATTAATATTATTATAATCACAAACAACTTTAAAATCTTTAGCAGAAATATCATTAAAATTTTTCAAGTTTGTATAATAAATAACTTTAATAGATTTTGGAAAATATTTAACTTTCAAATCTTCTGGAACATTTACTAAGTCTACAGGAACTTTTATGCTTCCTTCTGTAAATTTTTCAACCGTTGCTTTTAAACTCACCTCATTATTAGAAAAAAATAAATCGCTATTATTTTTAGGTAATTCTAATTTAATAGTTTTTGATATACTCGATTTAACATTTTCAAAAATAATTTTTTCAGTTTGAATGGAGTTAATTCTATAAACCAAATCATGAGGCCCTATTACAAGAATTGAATCTGGAACAACTTCAAACACTTTAAACGCATCATAGCCTGGACTAAAATTAATATTCGCATTCGCTATAACGGGAATCTTTTTTATCAAATTAACATCATACCTAAAATACAATTCATCTGGACTTACGTTAATCAATTCAACTTGACTTCCAAATTCTGATTTGCTTTTTAAAAATATTTTAGACTTATTTAAAATATAATATGAATCCTTTTTCACGACATCTTTCATGAAATCAACTTTAATTTCTGGATTTGTAAAATAGAATTTAAGCCAATTAAAGCCAATTGTTTTTAATGTTATATCAAGTTTAGCACTTGTATCATTTAAAATAACATATTCTTTTGGCACATTTACCTTCTTGACGTTAAAAACTAAAGTATTTGTATATACTTTAGATAATTTCGAAAAAATTAAAATTAGAAAGGCCATCAATAAGAATAAAAAGAATACGTTTATTCTTTTATTCTTAATACTTTTTATAATATTTGATTTTATCTTTTTTATCATTTTAGTTTATAAAATAAATCGGGGAATACCATTTCCGGTCTTTCTTTATGAAATTTTAATAATAATGTAGACCTAAAAAAACCATAACCATACCCAAAAAATTGAACTAAAATAGCCATTAATGAAAGCAATGAGACACTAAGGCTTTTAGTCGAAATTAGCGCTATAACAAAGGCAACAATAAAATACAAAATATACATGAACAAAAGCCATTTAACATTAATAAAAAATAATCCAATAGCTACTAATAAACCTAAACAGAATAAAGTAGGAAACCAATAGGTTACTTTTTGGGTGCTAGGATGCCATTTATTTAATATAGGTCTAACCATTCCAAATTTATAAACCTGTTTATAAAATTTCTTCCAAGAAATTCGTCGTTTATGAAACACATAGGCTTCTGGTATTAACTTTGTTCTATAGCCTAAATTCCAAAGGCGAATTGATAAATCTGGATCTTCCCCAGGATGAATCGTTCCAAAACCTTTTGAGTCTTCAAACGCTTTTTTTGAAATTCCCATATTAAAACTTCTAGGTTGAAACTTGCCAATGCTATTTTTTTTTCCACGAATACCACCTGTAGTAATAAATGAGGTCATTGAAAAATTAATGGCTTTTTGAAGACTTGTAAATGATTCGTGCGCTGCATCAGGACCACCAAAACAATCTACATAGTCCGTTTTTAACCCTTTGATAACTTCGTCTAGATAATGAGAAGGCAATATACAATCTGAATCTAAAATGATGAAATAATTACCCTTGGCATGGTTCATTCCAAAATTTCTAGAATCACCCGGGCCTGAGTTTTCTTTAAAAAAATAAGAGATATTCAGTTTTGAATTAAAACTTTCAGACACTTCTTTCGAAGATATCGTTGAGCCATCTTCAACAATTACAATTTCATAATCATTATTGGTTTCCAACGCAACAAAACTTTGTAAAAGCTCTTGTATTTCATCAGGACGATTATAAACAGGTATTATAAATGAAAACTGTAATTGCATAACACAAATGTAACCAATCAAATCAAAAAAGCCACCGTTTTACAGGTGGCTAATATATCTTATTTTAATAAAAAAATTATTCTTTCATAAAAGTATCCATAACTGCATCACTTACCCCCATGTTACTAAAACCCCCATCATTATACAAGTTTTGTAATGTTACCCGTTTCGTTAAATCACTAAACATACTAACTGTATAATTAGCGCAATCTAGCGCCGTCGCATTACCAAGTGGAGACATTTTATCAGCATAAGCAATAAAACCATCAAAGCCTTTTACACCACTTCCTGCGGTTGTTGGTGTTGGTGATTGAGAAATTGTATTCACACGAACTTTTTTATCTCTACCAAAGAAATATCCAAAACTACGAGCTATACTTTCTAAATATGCTTTATTATCAGCCATATCATTATAATCAGGAAACACGCGTTGCGCTGCCATATAACTTAAAGCAACAATACTTCCCCATTCATTCATAGCATCGGCCTTGTAAAGCGTTTGCATTACTTTATGAAAAGACATTGCAGAAACATCGGTTCCTTTTTGTGTCCATTCATAATTTTGATCTGTATAGTGTTTTCCTTTTCTAACATTGATAGACATACCAATAGAATGTAATACAAAATCAATTTTCCCTCCTAGAATCTCCATCGATTTAGCTACTAAATTTTCTAAATCTTCTAAAGATGTTGCATCGGCAGGAATAATTTGAGAACCTGTTTTTTTGGCTAGCTCATTTATTTGTCCCATACGCATGGCCACCGGAGCATTTGACAACACAAATTGTCCGCCTTCTTCATGAACACGTTCTGCTGTTTTCCAAGCAATTGAATTAGAGTCCAAAGCTCCAAAAATGATTCCTTTTTTTCCTTTTAGTAAATTGTATGACATACTTTTTAGTTTATATGTTTATTCGTTTAATTAGTGCCCAAATATACAATTAATTCAATAATTCCTTTGCATGTGCAATAGCCGAAGAAGACATTTCAATACCGCCTAACATTTGAGCTATTTCAACAATACGTTCATCATGATTTAATACCATTAAGTTAGTTGCGGTAACATCATTAATATCTTCCTTATATACTTTAAAATGTGTGTGCCCTTTTGCTGCAATTTGAGGCAAATGTGTAATAGAAATAACCTGCATAGCCTTACTCATAAGCAGCATAATATCTCCCATTTTATTTGAAATCTCTCCTGAAACACCGGTATCAATCTCATCAAATATTATAGTTGGCAATTGAATATATTTAGATAGTACAGATTTTATGGCCAACATTATTCTAGATAATTCTCCGCCAGACGCTGCTTTTTTTAATTCGTTAAATTGACCCCCTTTATTTGCTGAGAATAAAAAAGTAAGTTCATCTTTTCCATTAGAATAGTAGGCATCGCTAAAAACACTATTAATTTTAAATTGAGCATTTGGCATTCCTAAACTAATTAAAATAGATTCTAAATGTTCTAGTAATTCCGGAATGGCATTTTCTCTATTGTTATGAATAGCAACTGCAATTTTGTTTAACTGAACGGTTTTAGATTCTATTTCAGCCTCTTTATCTTTAATCGTTTCATCAAGATTCTCGGTAATCGACACTTTTTCTTCTAAATCATTTTTTATTTTTACAAGTTCCGAAACATCACTTGCAGTATGTTTTTGTAATAAATTATTGATACTTAATAATTTTGAATTAACTACCTCTAGTCTATTTGGATCTGCTTCTAATTCATCATTTAAAGTATCAATCTCTCCGAAAATATCATCCACTTCAATTAAACTACTTTCAATTCTAGCATATAAATCAACATATTTTGAGGAAAATCCTTTTAATTTCTGAAAATGGTTCTTTAATTCATTAAGTGATGGTAACACACCTATTTGCTCATCATTTAATAGTTGATAAGATTCCGCTAGTTTTTCCTTTATAGCCTCAACATTACTTAAGGTTTCATATTCTTCTTCAAGTAATTCTATTTCTCCTTCAATAAGTGAAGCCTCATTTAATTCATTTAATAAAAAGGAATTATAATCATGTTCTTTAATAGCGTTTGCCTGAAAACTTAGTAACTCTTTAAGTTCCTTTTGTAAGATCCTATAATCTTTTAATTGAGATTTATACTGTTGAAGATTTTCGTCATTATTAGCCAATGCATCAATGACCTGAAATTGAAATTCATTACTTACAAGTTGTAAAGTTTGATGTTGCGAATGAATATCTATTAAGCGTTCTCCAATAATTTGTAAGCTACTTAAATTAACTGGGGAATCATTTACAAAAGCTCTTGATTTGCCTGATGGTAAAATTTCTCTTCTTATGATAGTTTGGTCCTCATAATCACAATCTTCTGCTTCGAAAAGTGTTTTTAAATGGTAGTTTGACACATCAAAAACTGCTTCAATAATACACTTTTTGGTGTCATCTTTTAAACTGCTTAAATCTGCCCTTTTACCAAGAATAAGAGACAAACCGCCTAATAATATGGATTTCCCTGCTCCTGTTTCACCTGTAATTATTGATAACCCATTGTTGAAATCAACACGTAAATCGTCTATTAGAGCGTAATTATGTATGGATAGTGAAGTTAACAATTTTGAAATCAATTTTAAATTATAAAACTAAAGATAGTTGAGTTTTAATTTTAAAGCAACTTAAAACTTAATATTTCTCCATTTACTGGCATAAGTAGGCGCAACTTTTTGTAAGGTCTCTTTAACACTTGCGATATTTACGCTCGGACCATCACTAAATATCTTTTCAATTTCATCTGATTTAGCATCAAAAAATGTTCTCAATAAGAAGGAATTTGGTCTTCGCGTATTCATAGCTTCAAACTGTTTAAGAGAAGTCGCTATAGTCTCTTTGCCTTGTTTGGCATTTGCGCTCATGATATCTAAACCTTCTCTGTGATAGCTATACATCACATTTCTAAACTCTTTAAACGTTGGAGATAGCAAATTGTCTATTAAAGCGAATCTGCTTTGTAAACCATCTTCTAGTTTCCAGCCTTTATAGTTTTCCTGTTGTGAATAATTAACAATGGTTTGCGCTTGTTTTAAATAAGGATCTCCTCCATTTTTAGAAAACGAATCAGCATCCAAAGCTAAAATCATATAAATATGAAAGGCTATCGTAGATATTAAATTTGATTCGTATTGCGTAGGATTAAAAATAATATTTTGAAATTCTAAATATCTAAACGAAAAATCTTTGTCGTTAACATTATAAATTGGTGTACCGTATGATGACCCATAAACGGGTCTTGAAGATTGCGCTTGAATGGTTCCTTGAAACGCCTCTCCACTATAATCGGTTATTGTAATAACCATGTTACAGTTAATTCGTTCTTGAGGCGCAAAGGTTCTATTAGTCCATGTAGTTTTGTTGACAAACTCAGTTAATTGCCTTTCTAAATTTTTAAATATTGTTAGGTTCTCATTTCCTGTTTGTTGTGCATTTACAACAATACTGCAATTAAGTTCTTGCGAGAATGTGGTAAACCCTAAAGTAAAAAAAAGAATAAATAATATATTACGCATTTACTTGTTTTATAATTTCACTCATTAAATCTTTGGCTACTTCTGTTTTAGATTTTAATTGAAACTCATTTATGGTCCCTTTATTATCGATTAATGTGACTTTATTAGTATCCGATTTAAAACCAGCTCCTTTATCATTTAACGAATTTAAAATAATTAAATTTAAATTCTTAGCTTTTAATTTTCCTTTTGCATTTTCAATTTCATTATCGGTTTCTAATGCAAAACCAACTAAAAATTGTTGTTTTTTAATGGCTCCTAAAGACGCCAAAATATCCTTAGTTTTTTCTAGCTCTAATGTTAACGTTATTTCTTTCTTTTTTATTTTTTGAGTTGCTACTTCTTTTGGTTTGAAATCTGCAACAGCGGCGGAAAGAATAGCTATATCAACCTGACTATAATATTGGTGCGCGGCATTATACATCTCTTCGGCAGATACAACCGGTATAATTTTTATAAAGCTATGCGACACCGTTTCATGAGTTGGCCCAGAAATTAAAATAACCTCAGCACCTAGATTTGCTGCTTCTTTAGCAATTTCAAATCCCATTTTTCCACTTGAATGATTTCCTATAAATCTAACAGGATCGATAGCTTCGTAGGTTGGCCCTGCCGTAATAAGCACCTTCTTTCCTTTTAATGGTAACTTTTGTAAAATATCATCTTCCACAAAGGAAGCAATATCTTCTGGTTCTGCCATTCTGCCTTCTCCAACTAAACCACTTGCTAATTCACCACTTGTAGCGGGAATCATGATGTTCCCGTAGTTTTGCAAAACCTTACAAGATTCAAGTGTGCTAGGATGCTTATACATATCTAAGTCCATCGTAGGTGCAAAATAAACAGGACATTTAGCAGATAGATAGACTGCTAAAAGTAAATTATCGCAAATACCATTCGCCATTTTAGACAATGTATTAGCGGTTGCAGGAGCAATAATTATATAATCTGCCCATAGCCCTAAATCTACATGACTATTCCATACAGCATTATCATCTTCATCTGAAGTAAATGAAGAAAACACCGGGTTTTTTGAAAGTGTTGATAAGGTTAAAGGTGTAATAAAGTCTTTTGAAGCCGGTGTCATCACAACTTTTACATGAGCACCAACTTTCACTAATAACCTAACAAGTGAAGCAATTTTATAAGCGGCTATACCAGCACTAACGCCTAATAGTATATTTTTGCCGCTTAATATTGACATAGTGAAATTATTCCTGAGAATCTTCCTCAGTATTTCTATAATAAACTTTATCTGTTAACCATTCTTGAACAGCTAATGCATGCGGTTTTGGAAGTTTTTCATAAAACTTTGATACCTCAATTTGCTCTTTGTTTTCAAAAATTTCTTCAAGACTATCATTGTAAGTAGCAAATTCTTCTAACTTATCAATAAGCTCTTTTTTAATTTCAGAGTTAATTTGTTCGGCACGTCTAGAAATAATTGAAATAGCTTCGTAGATATTCTCTGTCGGTTCATCAATTTGATTTCTATCATACGTTACTGTATTAACAGGAGCAGTTGTTTTTTTTAAATCTATTTTCATTATATATTCGGTTTATTGCTGTAGTTTTTTAATTCTTCTTCTATTGTACTAACCATATCATTTACCTCCTCCATATATTTTGATTTTGGATAAGCCTTTATAAAAGCTTCTCCTGTTGCTTTTGCAGCATTCAATCTTACCTGCTTTTTCCAAGGTACACTATTAATAGCTAGTTTAAAAGAGGCATCTAATTTATAATATATGGCTTCTTCACGCAATGAAGAGCCTGGAAAATCAAAAATAAAATTATCAAATGACTTTATAGAAGCTTCAAAATCTGAAATCTGATCGTATTGCTTAGCAATACTAAAAGCCTTCTTTTCTAATTTATAGTCTAATTCTTTAATCAATGTATTGGCCTCAGATACATATTCAGAATTTGGATACACATTGATAAACTCTTGAAGTTTTTCTATAGCTGCTTTTGTTTCTGTTTGATCTTTAGTATAGACAGGAGATAACATATAATTACTCTTGGCTGATAAAAAAGATGCTTCTGCCACCTTTTCACTTTTTGGGTAACTCGACGCAAAACGCTCAAACTGATAACCAGAAACATAATAATCTTTCATCTTAAAAAAAGACTGCGAATACAAATACATTAATTTTTCTGCTTGAGGTTTCCCCCTGTAATTGGGTACAATTTGCGCAAAAAGTTTATTTGCTTTTGCATACTTTTCAGCATTGTAAAGCTCTTCTCCTAGCTTAAATTTTGTAGCAATATCTTCAGATTTTAAGGCCTTTTGATACTCGCTGCAAGAACTTAAACTAACTAGTAAAATTAAAATGTATATAAACTTATTCATAAATTGAAAAACAGGATGCAAAATTAAGGTTTTAATATGGATTTTAAAAATATTATTTTAAAGCTAAAGTAAGGCTTGATTTAGAGCATACATTGGGTTTAAGTAATATTTAACTTTTTGAAGATTCAAGGCGATCAAAAAGTTTATAATCCAGAACCATTTTCCCTTTTTCATTGTAGTAGTATGCTTTTGTAAATTTGCAGTCTAAACGAATTTCTTTTAATACATATGAATGCATTTGATGAACTTCCTGATTAAAGGATTCATCATAATAACTAATCATAATTATTAACTCTCCATGCAGGTTACTAATTTCTTGTTTTGAATATTGTAACAACGGACTATTTTTATCAATTTCATGAACAATTGTCCAAGTTGTTGGTAAATAATTAATTGTATCTCCTTCTAAATTGAGTGAGTAATAATTATTCTCATAGATCCCCTTCACTATTTTGCTTTGAAAGTGATAACGTTACAGTGATTTTGGGATTAATCATGGTTGTCTTTCTGTTATTGACAAGTCTAAACATGATCGCTCTAGAATCATTAAAATCTCTTAAAATTAGATTCCTACTAAATCTTATAGCAGCTTTTGGTTTGGAGAAACGACCATAAATTAAACCAGTAACAAAATCGAAAAGCAATAGGCCTAAAAATGCCTCAAAAGACGATACTATACCACTAGCCATTCCTTGAGGTGACATATAGCCATAACCCAAGGTAGTAAATGTTTGAGCAGAAAAGAAAAAAGCATTTAAGAAATTTTCAAAAAGATTGCCTGCACTTGAAGTAATTTGCTCTACGCCTATAAAGAGATATATCAAGGCAAAAAAAGCATTAATAAGAAACCCAACTAAAAAAGTTAATCCAAAAAAAGTAAACCAAGATATGTTTACCAAATAATGGTAAGCTTCTGAAAGTCTGCGTGGTTTATTTAAATATTCTAAATTAAAAGAACCACGAGTATTCATCATGCGCTTAGCATGTTTCGAAGATGTATTACCTAAACCAGGGCCTTTTATTTGTCTCAATAACTTAAAAGTTTGCTACAAAACCTTTAATCTTATCTTTTAATTGGTTAGAAGCTGGTACCAATGGCAATCTAACGGAATCATTACATAAATTTAGAGCTTCAAAAACAGCTTTGATACCTGCTGGATTATTCTCTTCAAAAATATATCCAACAACATCCATTAATTTATAATGAATCTCATATGCCGTCACATCTCCTTTTAATCCTAATCGAATCATATTTGAGAATTCTTTTGGGAACGCTTGTCCAATAACAGAAATCACACCAGCTCCACCGGCCAACACAATTCCAAGGGCTAAATCATCATCACCTGAAATTACAAGAAAGTCTTTTGGCTTGTCTTTTAATAAACTTAAATACTGTGATACATTGTTTCCTGCTTCTTTAACGCCTATTATATTATTAAAATCATTAGCCAATCTTAATGTGGTCTCTGGCTCCATATTTTTTGATGTCCTTCCAGGAACATTGTACAAAATAACATCAATAGGACATGCTTCTGAAACTGCCTTAAAATGTTGATAAAGGCCTTCTTGCGTTGGTTTACTATAATAAGGAGATACCGATAAAATAGCGTCAAAAATACTTAAGTTCATATCTTGAATTTCCTCAATAACTTGAGCCGTATTGTTTCCACCAATACCTAAAACCATGGGTAACCTACCTTTATTAGTTTTTGCAATGGTTGCTATGATATCCTTCTTTTCTTGTTTAGTAATGGTTACACTTTCTCCAGTTGTACCACAAATAACCAAATAATCTATACCATTATCTATATTGTAATTAACAATATTTGATAAAGCTTCATGGTCTACACTTAAGTCTGATTTAAACGGTGTAACTAATGCAACGCCAGTACCAAGAAATTTACTACTCATCTTAAATTTTATTTAATATAGTTAAGTACTTAAAAAGTTCACTTTTAAATACATTGAATTCATTTAAACCCGTTTTTATAATTAAATCATTTAAACGGTCATCAGTTTGAAATATCCCAATTTTAAAAAGAGCTCGAGATTTTGCTGTTATTAATTTAAGTTCTAATTCATCAGTTGTATAATAACTAATTAATGCATCAAATTCAATATCTAAAAATGACTGTAACTCTACATTTTTAATGTTGCCTTTCCATCCAAAATCTTTTTCATTAAAACATACATCCCAAGAGTTTGGGTTGTCCTCATCATTATCTGAATAAGCAATTATTTTTAAATTATTTATGTGAATATTTAAATCTTCAGAAAGCGATCTAAACAATTCAAAATCAGCAACTTCATTAATATGTAAAACAACCCCCAAACTTTTAATCTTACTATCAGTAATGTTTACATCACGAATTGATAATATTTTGTTTAAGTGTTTTTTATTAGATTTTATCTTAAAACCCTTTAAAATCATTTACCTTTATACTTTCGGCAAAGGTAACAAAAGTACATTCAATTATTTCTTTTTATATATGAGGTTTACATATTTAATTTTTTTGTTATTTATTTTTCTTTTTTTAGGTTGTAAGAACGAAAAAAAAAACTTATTTAGAATAGAAGGCAAACAAATAACTATATCAGATAGTCTTAAATACAATCTTGAAATTAATGCCTTTATTAAACCATACAAAGATCACATCACAAAAGATTTAGATAGTGTTTTGGCTTACGCCGTTGATACATATTCTAAAACCGATGGCGATTTTAATACGGCTATAGGTAACTTTATGGCCGATGCAACATATGAACAAGCCAATCCGATTTTTAATTCCAGAACTGGAAAAAATATCGATATGGTTTTATTTAATCATGGTGGAATTCGCTCAATAATCTCAAAAGGTAATATTACTTCCAGAACAGCTTTTGAACTTATGCCTTTTGAAAATAGCTTGGTTGTTGTTGCACTTAAAGGAACGCAAATTGATAGCTTGATTACCTATTTAAGTGAAAGAAAAAAGGCACATCCTTTTTCAAAATTAAAATTAGTAATAGATAATGACCATAATGTTGTTAGCGCATCAATAAAAGAAAAACCTATTGATAAAAATAAAATCTATTATGTTGCAACTAACGATTATTTATATAATGGTGGAGATGGTATGAAATTTTTCAAACCTAATGACAGCGTGTATAATTTAAACTATAAAATAAGAAATCTGCTTATTGATTATTTTAAAAAAGTTGATACTATTAATCCTGTTGCAGACGATCGATTCGTTCAAATTAACTAATTCTATTAAAAATGAAACGTAGAGATTTTATACAACAAACATCTGCAGGAACAGCATTAATTACTTTAGGAAGCATCGGATTATCTTCTTTTACAACCTTAGTTGAATCAAAAAAAATAACCATATTACATACGAATGATGTTCATAGTCATATTGATCCGTTTGGTCCCGAAGATGGAAGAAATTCTAATAAAGGTGGCGTTTCTAGAAGAGCAAGTTTAATTGAATCTATTAGAGCCGAAAATCCTAACACTTTGTTACTAGATGCTGGAGACATCTTCCAAGGTACACCATACTTCAACTACTATGGTGGAGAGCTTGAATTTAAACTTATGAGTATGCTTAAGTATGATGCTGCTACTTTAGGTAATCACGACTTTGATAATGGAGTTAATGGATTATATGCCCAATTACCACATGCCAAATTTGAGTTTATTTCTTCAAACTATGATTTCACAAATACCGTAATGGACACTCATGCTAAAGCATATAAAACATTTAATTTTGACGATATAAAAATTGGAGTTTTTGGTCTTGGTATTGAATTAGAAGGTTTGGTTGACCCATTAAATTATAAAGAAACAAAATACCTAGACCCTGTTGAAATTACTCAAGAAATGACAAGAATTTTAAAAGTTAGGGAGCAATGTGACCTCATTATCTGCCTGTCGCATCTAGGGTATCATTACAAAAATGAACTGAATAAAATTAGTGATCTAAAACTAGCGGCTGCAACAAAAGACATAGACTTAATTATAGGCGGCCATACCCATACGTTTCTTCCAAAACCTACCATTGTAAAAAATTCAGAAGGTGAAAATATACTGGTAAACCAGGTTGGTTGGGCAGGTATAAACTTAGGTAAAATTGATTTTTATTTTGATTCTGATAAAAATAAAGCCGCAAATGGCACTTCAATTATTGTTTAAACTAAAATGTTTTTGGTTGATAGATTTTCGTTTTTATTAATATATAATTTAGGTGTTTTATTATACTCCATAATATAATTAAACAAGAAGAACAAACCTACAACATGCAAAACTCTGTCTAGCATTAAAAAGCTCCAGTGATATATAAAGTACTGACTGACATAATTTAGAATATCACTAAACACAAAACTTAAAGCCATAATTAAAAATAGTATCGATAATTTTGTTTCAGAATTTATATAAACCCCAAAGGCAACAATAACCAAGACTATTAACGAAACACTTTTCATACCAAACAGAAACACCTCTAAACTATCTGGTATTATGCTCTTTAATATCCCATAAACGGTATATAAAAAGTACATATTAATTAAAACCACAACTACTAAATATAGCGATATAAACTTATTAAATTGCTCTAACTTAAATTTAGGTATCATAAAAACTACCAAGCATAAATAACTTAAAAAGTACATAATACTTGAGGCTTTAATAAAGGTCTCATTTGAAAAAAATATAGAAGCTGAATCGCCTAAAAATGAATAAAACAAGAATAGAATAAAAGGAATACTAATTATTTTATTCTTTATAAAAAAGAATATCAGGAAAACTGGTATAAACAAAGGTTTTGTTGATTGTAAAAATAAAGCATCTTCACTAACGGTTCCAATAACGTTTAAAACGATTAAAAAAAATAAAGCTCCAATAAATACTATATTGAAACTAAATTTAAATACACTTTTCATAATAATATAACATAAGCTAGGTTAATCAAATATAATAAAATTTCAATTAACATCGATATAATAAATGTTTTTATCGATGAAATACCTATATTCTTATGTTTGATTTGTTTTATGTAACTTGATTTAGAACCTAATAGCAGAATATTTAATGGAATTTTTCAATTAACTATTCGTGTTTTGCCTCTAAATGACTGGAACAGTTTGAAAAGTAAAAATTATCACTTTTGGAGTTATTGGTGAAACTATTATAATACATGTAACAAGTTTCAATTATGTAAGGAATACTTTTTATATCAGAATTAATAAATTTTACACTTTCAGCAATAATCCTTTTCATATATAGAAAAGATATCCCTTAAATAACTATTTCTAGAAAATAAATTAACTTATAAATTGGTTAACTTCATTTGCAAGCAACGATTGTTTACAATAAAAATAAAAAGCTAAGAGCGTTAATGAGGTTGACAGAAAGTTTAATAAGTTTTGTTCTGCTATATACAAGTAAGCAACTCCAATAACTTCAGAAAAAACTATTGCTAACGAACCTAAAAACAAGAATAAAGATTTCCTGTCTTCTCTATACAAATAATTAAGTAAAGAAGAAGTTAATACTAACAACATAGATATATTATAAGTTATTTCCATAGCATACTCATACGTTAATACCATATAAGGATTTACAATAACTTGTAAAACATATGCTATGTAAATATTTAATGCGAACAATACGAATAAATGTAGTTTGAAATTTTTTATAATATAAGTAAATGAAATAGAATTTAAAATTTTTACTAAAAGTGAGATATAAGCGATAATATATAAACCATTACCTATAAAATAATAATATATATAAGGCATTGAATCCACAATGAAAATCATTAAATCTGATATAGAATAAGAAATTAAAAAAATACTAAAAAATAGATTTGGTTTAGCATTCGTACTAAAATATGCAATAGTAATTACGGGTAATATTAGAGCATCTAAAATATCAGCCCAATATAGGTTACTGGTAAATTGAAAAACAATAAACCCTACGTAAATTAACAACACGAAACCAGCAACTGCTTTTAACCTGTACATGACTACAATTTTATAGTTGATGCACAAATATAATAAAATAATACAATTAAACGATTAAAAAATACTTTTTATCGGATTATTTCTAATATTATTTAATTTTTTGTAAGAATTCATTTTCATTAATTATTGAGATACCTAATTTTTCTGCCTTCTCTTTTTTACTTGGTCCCATATTATCTCCAGCAACGATAAAACTTGTTTTTGATGAAATCGAACTACTAACTTTACCTCCATTTTTTTCAATCAGTTTTTTTAATTCGTCTCTTGACACCGTCTGAAATACACCTGAAACAACAATGATGCTTCCATTAAAAATATTAGTCTGGCCCTCTAATTCTTCGGCTGAAATTTCTAAATGTAGACCAAATTGCTTTAATCTATTTATAATATGAATATTGTCTTCCGAAGCAAAAAATTCTTGAACACTTTGTGCTATTTTGATTCCTATTTCATCAACATTGATTAAATCATCGTGTGAAGCATAGGCTATGGCATCAATACTCTTATAATGTTTAGCCAACTTTTTGGCCACCGTTTCGCCTACATACCGAATTCCTAATGCATACAAGACACGCTCAAATGGAATGTTAACCGATTTCTTAATACCTTCTATTAAATTATCCGCACTTTTTTCTGCCATTCTATCAAGAGGCACAATCTGTTCTTTGGTTATTTCGTATAAATCTGAATAATCACTAATGAGATGGGCGTTTACTAATAACGCTACAGTTTCGCCTCCAAGACCTTCAATATCCATAGCCTTTCTTGAAATAAAATGTTGAATACGCCCAATAATCTGAGGCTTACACCCATTATAATTAGGACAATAATGTTGTGCTTCTCCTTCCTGCCTAACTAATTTGGTTTGACATTCAGGGCAATGTGTAATATATTTAGTAGGTTGAGAATTTGGTAAACGTTTACTTAAATCGACCGCAACTATTTTAGGAATAATTTCGCCTCCTTTTTCAACAAAAACCTCATCACCTACTCTAACATCTAGTTTTTTCATTTGGTCTGCATTATATAATGAGGCGCGTTTTACAGTAGTTCCTGCCAATTCAACAGGTTCTAAATTCGCTACTGGTGTTATGGCACCTGTTCTTCCTATCTGGTACGAAATACTTTTTAATTTGGTAGAAACTCGTTCTGTTTTAAACTTGTAAGCAATAGCCCAACGTGGTGACTTTGCTGTATATCCCAGCTCATCTTGTTGCTGTAAACTATTTACTTTAATTACAACACCGTCAGTTTCATAGGGTAAATCATGCCTATGCATATCCCAATAATTTATATAGTTAAAAACCTCATCTATAGAATTTACCAACCTTAAAGCGTCAGGTACTTTAAATCCCCATTCTCTTGCCTTTACTAAACTTTCAAACTGCGTGTTAACACCCAGATTTGTTCCAGCTAAATTATATAACAAACAATCTAAAGGCCGCTTGGCAACTTCAGCACTATCTTGTAATTTTAAACTACCAGAAGCCGTGTTTCTGGGATTTCTATAAGGCTCTTCTCCTATTTCAATGCGTTCCTCGTTCATTTTATTGAAACCATCAAAAGGCAGAATAATTTCACCTCTTATATCAAACTTAGGTGGAAAATCGCCTTTTAATTTTAAGGGAACTGATTTTATGGTTTTTACATTAGCCGTTACATTATCACCTTGAAATCCATCGCCACGCGTTAGCGCTCTCACTAGCAACCCATTCTCATAGGTTAAACTAATGGATGCACCGTCATATTTAAGCTCACAGGTAAATTGAATATCACCATCAACTAATTTTTTAATTCGCGTTTCCCAATCGATTAAATCTTCTTTTGAATAAGAATTATCTAATGAATACATGCGAAAACCATGAGGAATGGTCTCAAAATTCTTAGTGATTTCTCCTCCTACGCGCTGTGTGGGCGAATTAGCATCAAAAAACTCGGGATGTTTAGATTCTAAGTCTTGGAGTTCTTTAAGTTTTATATCAAACTCAAAATCTGAAATAGTTGGATTATCAAGTACATAATAGTTATAATTATGCTCATTTAATTCAATTCGAAGTTTTTCTATTTGTTGTTTTATATCCATTTCTAAATTTGATTCATATTTAACCTCTTTGGCGTTGGTAATGGTTTATAATTATTCATTTTTTCCAACAAACCTTCAATTGAATCACTTATAACCAATGCATCTAAATTTGATTGCTTTAAAAAGCCTTTTTTTGCCATATTTTTGGCTAGTCCCAACAAATCATTATAAAAACCATTGATGTTTAAAATTCCAATAGGTTTGGTGTGTAACCCTAATTGACCCCAAGTTGTAATCTCAAAAAATTCGTCCATAGTACCAAATCCACCCGGTAGAATCATAAAACCATCGCTTTTCTCATACATAATTACTTTTCGTTGGTGCATATTTTCTGTTACAATTAATTCTGAAAGGTTGGGATGATACACTTCCTTTCGTTTTAAAAATTCCGGAATCACACCAATAATATGACCATCCTTATCTAACACCCCTTGAGCGACTTGACCCATAATGCCAATTTTTGCCGCACCATAAACTAAAGTAACACCCATTTCAGCAAACTTAACTCCTAATTGATAGGCCCGCGTAATAATATGAGCATCATTGCCTTCGCTACTGCCACAAAAAACTGATATTGAGTTCATATTCGTTTTAATGCTTTAATCATTCTATCTTTTTTAAAGATATCTTGTTTTAGTTGAACATTATCAAATCTATTGTCTTCTAAAAGTTGAATCATTCGGTTTCCAAGATACTCATTGATTTCAAAAAACAAAGAACCTTTATCACCTAAATTATTAACAGCATATTGGGTTATAGCTTGGTAAAACAGTAGCGGATTGTCATTTTTAACAAATAAGGCTAAATGAGGCTCGTTTTTTAAAACATTAGCTTTCATTTCTCTCATTTCTAACTCACGAACATATGGTGGATTTGAAACGATTACATCAAAATTTAATCTTTTAAATGCTTCACTCCATGTTTCTGAATTTAAAATATCTGCTTCAAAAAAATCAACAGTCACATTATTTAATGCCATATTTTGTTTGGCTAGATTGATAGCGTTTTTACTAACATCTAAGGCATAAACCTTCGCTTTTGGTAGTTTTTTTGCTAGTGAAATGGCAATACAACCACTTCCAGTACCAATATCTAGAATACGTGGTTGTTGGTTTTTGCTTGTTTTTTCTTGGTTAAGAATCCAATCTACTAGCTCTTCGGTCTCGGGTCTGGGAATTAAAACATTTGGATTTACTTTAAAAGGGAAACCAAAAAATTCTGTCTCGCCTATTATATATTGAATTGGTGTTTGTTGTTTTAAGCTCACTAAAGCATCTTGTAAATCTTGATATTTTTCATTAGGATATGAAATTTCAGGATTTAAAGCTAAATCAATACGTTTTAAGCTTAAATAACTCTCAATAAGCATAAAAAAGAAATTATCTATTTCTGTACGCTCATATAAGCCGTTTAATTCCTTTTGGAATAATTCTTTGATATCCTGTAACTTCATATATCTGTTATCATCCAAACACCACAGGAAAAATGACCAGTATCGCCCAAAGCCTTGTCTAAATGGGTAAATCCGTAAGATTCATAGATATGAATAGCGGCTTTTAATTGCGGCGCAGATTCTACATAAGCTTTTTTATATCCCAACTCTTTGGCAACTTCCATACATTTTTCAAACAATAATTTTCCGTAGCCTTTTCCACGTATTTTTGGTGAAAAATACATTTTTTGAATCTCACAAACATCTTTATCTTCAAAGTTTTTTAATGGCTTAACACCACCACCGCCAAGAATTTCACCATCTGTATCAATTACAAAATACACATCGTTGCTATTTTGATAAGACTCATACATATTTGGCGTTTCATCATCTTCGTAAGCAGTTCCTACTAAAGGAATTTTAAACTCATGAAAACACCCCCTTATAACAGCTTCTATTTGTGCATTATCTTTTGGTTGAATTTCTCTTATTTTGATATTATTTATACCCAATTTTTAATCTTATTTTTGTGATGTGAATATACATGAAAAATACATAAAACGATGTATTGAAATTGCAAAAAATGGACTAGGAACTGCACGTCCTAATCCGATGGTTGGCTGCGTTATTGTTTATAATAATAAGATTTTAGGAGAAGGCTTTACCAGTAAATATGGTGGTAATCACGCAGAAGTTAACGCTATTCATTCCGTTTCAGACAAATCACTTTTAGAAAAAGCTACCTTATATGTAACCCTAGAGCCCTGCAGTCATTATGGTAAAACACCACCTTGTAGCGATTTGATAATTTCATGTAAAATCCCTAACGTAATTATTGGATGTCTTGATGATAACGAAATGGTTGCTGGCAAAGGCATTCAAAAGCTCATAAATTCGGGTTGCAACGTCACAGTAGGTGTGTTAGAACAGCAATGCAAAACATTACATAAACGTTTTTTTACATTTCATAATAAGAAAAGACCGCACATTATTTTAAAATGGGCACAAACTAACGATGGTTTTATTGCTCCAGAGACCAAAAACAAACAAAAACCCATCTGGATTACAAATGAATTTTCAAGGCAATTAGTACATAAATGGCGTGCTGAAGAACAAGCTATTTTAGTTGGATTTAATACCGTTTTAAATGATAATCCAAGTTTAACCGTTAGAGATTGGACTGGAGAAAACCCTGTGAGAATCGTTATTGATAAAGAGAGAGAATTAGCTAAAACTGATAGTGTTTTTAACCATCAGGCTAAAACCATTTTGATAACAAAAAATGATATAGACTTTACTCATAGAGTAGCTGAGCAAATCTGTACTGTTCTGTTTGAAAACAACATAGTATCAGTTATCATTGAAGGCGGCACTAAAACACTGCAAACCTTTATAAATGAAAATCTTTGGGATGAAGCCAGAGTTTTTATAGGAGATTGCACTTTCAAAAAGGGTGTTAAAGCACCAACGATTTCAGGGCTTTTAGTTTCTGAAAAAAATATTAAAAATGATATCTTAAAAATATATAAAAATGATTAAAACATTAGTTTTTGATTTTGGAAATGTTTTTTTAAATCTTGATATTGACGGTGCATTAAAAAAAGCACTTGAGACTTTTAAGATGAATGAAGTTGCCGAAGAAATGACTGCAATTAATTGTCTTTATGAGCAAGGGTTAATGTCTACCAATGAGTTCATTGAATTTTATTTTGAAAATTTCCCTAATGTTTCTGAAGACAGCATTATTGATACTTGGAATTTTATGTTGAAAGACTTCCCGAAACAAAGGCTTGAGTTTTTAAAAGGACTCAAAGACGCCTCAAAATATAAGCTTATTCTATTAAGTAACACCAATGAACTTCATATTGATTGGGTGAAAACGAATATATCTTTTTTTGAAGATTTCAAAAACTGTTTTGATAAGTTTTACCTTTCAAATGAAATACAATTAAGAAAGCCTAATGATGATATTTTTGAATTTGTGTTAAAAGAAAATAACATAGAATCAAAACACACTTTATTTATTGATGATAATAAGGACAATATTAAAACTGCTAAAAAATTAGGTTTTAATACGTGGCACTTAAATCCTGAAACTGAAGATGTGGTGACACTCTTTGAAACTAAAAAAGAGTTATTTTAAGGTATTGACAAAAAAAGACACATATAAAACGATTAAAAGCTCATCTGAAGAAGTTTTGTTTAAAGACAAAAACAGTAAGTTTTTTGGGTATGCTTTTCCTGTTTTAAGTGAAGACGATGTAAAAAATCATTTATCTGAATTAAAGAAAATGCATCATGCAGCGAGGCATTGGTGTTATGCCTATCAATTAGGAACTGAATCTATTATATACAGAGCTAATGATGATGGCGAACCCAACAACTCTGCAGGCATGCCAATTTATGGACAAATACAATCTTTTGAAGTTACCAACATATTAATAGTCGTTGTTCGATATTTTGGTGGTGTAAAGTTAGGCGTTGGAGGTTTAATTAACGCCTATAAAACCAGTGCTCAATTAGCTTTGGAAAATTCCAAAATCATAACAAAAACAATTAATATAGACTACCTTATCACCTTTGAGTACAAAAACATGAATAAGGTGATGCGAATTATTAAAGAGAAAAACTTAACTATTCATAACCAAAAATTAGAACTTAATTGTCAGATTAGCATTTCTGTTAGAGAAAAAGATTCAGATTCAGTTTTTAAAACTTTTAAAAATATGTTTGAAGTTTCTATTAAAACCGTTTAAACTACGCATCAATAATATCTAATATATACTGAGGTGCTCTAACAGGCCGGTTCGTTTTCATATCAACAAAGGCTAAAACTACTTCTGCAGTAGTAATAATTTGTCCTTTTTCGTTAGTGATTTCATATTCAAATTCTATCTTAGCAGAAGGTCGTTTTTTAAGTTGTGTTTTTACATTAATTACATCATCATAATGCGCTGGTATTTTATAATTTAGGGCTAAAGAAATTACAGGTAACATAATCCCGTCTTCTTCCATTTTTTTATATGAAACTCCCATTTTTCTTAACCATTCAATTCTACCCATTTCCAAATATAAAGGATAGTTGCCGTGATATACGATACCCATTTGGTCTGTTTCACCATACCTCACTCTTATTTGAATTTCATCGAATTTCATTGTCATAATTAAATATTTTTTTGTAGTTTCGACTACGGTTTAAACATGAGAAAAAAATTTTTAATATTCAATAGCAAATGATTTTTTTTTTAAGAATTTTGTCCACATATTTGTCGAACAATTGGGGATTGAGAATAAACTTCTCTTTTTTATCTAACTAACAAACCAAAAAACGAAATTAATGAGTAAAACTGCGCAATCGGTATGGAAAAATTGTCTTGAATTCATAAAAGATAATATTCAACCGCAAGCCTACAAAACTTGGTTTGAACCAATTACCGCAGTGAAGCTTGACGACAATGCATTAAGCATTCAAGTTCCTAGTAAATTCTTTTATGAATGGCTTGAGGAACATTATGTAAAAATACTTAAAGTATCCTTAACTAAAGAGTTGGGCGAAAAAGCCAAACTTGTTTACATTATTAAAATGGAAAACACGTACGGCAACAAGCAACCTTTTACCGAAAAAATTCCTAGCTCTAACAGAGCTGCCGTTAAGGCACAAGATGTAGATATTCCTTTAAATAATAAAAACCCTGAATTACGTAATCCATTTGTTATTCCTGGAATTCGTAATGTAAAAATTGAATCACAACTAAATCCAAATTATAGCTTTGAAAATTTCTTAGAAGGAGATTCAAACAGATTAGCACGTAGTGCAGGATTAGCTGTCGCAAATAAGCCAGGAGGAACTTCATTTAACCCGTTATTGATTTTTGGAGGCGTTGGCCTAGGAAAAACACATTTGGCTCATGCTATTGGTGTTGATATTAAAGATAAATACCCAGAAAAAACGGTTTTATATATTTCTGCAGAAAAGTTTACCCAACAATATATTGACTCTGTAAAGAAGAATAACAGAAATGATTTTATTCATTTTTATCAAATAATTGACATCCTTATTATTGACGATGTTCAATTCCTTTCTGGCAAATCTGGTACACAAGATGTATTCTTCCATATATTTAATCATTTACACCAAAACGGAAAACAAGTGATATTAACAAGTGACAAAGCACCTGTTGATATGCAAGACATAGAGCAACGTTTATTATCTCGTTTTAAATGGGGGCTTTCAGCAGAATTACAACATCCAGATTTTGAAACAAGAGTTTCTATTTTAAAAAACAAACTATATCGTGATGGCGTGGAGATGCCTGATGATATCATTGATTTTGTTGCTAAAAATATTAAAACAAATGTAAGAGAGCTTGAAGGCGCTATTATCTCTTTAATAGCTCAATCGTCTTTCAATAAAAAAGAAATTACGATTGACCTTGCAAGACAAATTGTAGAGAAGTTTGTAAAAAATACGAAACGCGAAGTTTCTATTGACTATATTCAAAAAGTAGTATCTGATTATTTCCAAATGGATGTGGATACGTTACAATCAAAAACAAGAAAACGTCACATTGTACAGGCGAGACAATTGGCTATGTTTTTTGCTAAAAAGTTCACAAAGGCCTCTTTGGCTAGTATTGGTTCTCAAATTGGAAAAAGAGATCACGCAACAGTGCTTCATGCCTGTAAAACAGTAGATAATTTATCATCAACAGATAAACAATTCAGAAAGTATGTTGAAGATATTGGTAAAAAACTATCTATCTAATATTTCATTGTAATGACTAATATTTTAATGGTTTGCTTGGGTAATATATGCCGATCTCCATTAGCTGAAGGCATTCTAAAATCGAAACTCCCAGAAGATAAATTCAATATAGATTCAGCTGGCACTGCAAATTACCATGTTGGTAACTCACCAGATAGACGTTCAGTGTCTGTCGCTAAAAAATATGGTATTAATATTTCTACCTTAAAAGGCAGACAGTTTAATGTGAATGATTTTGATAGATTTGATTCTATTTATGTTATGGACGAAGCTAATTACATTAATGTTTTATCACTAGCTAGAAAAGAGCAAGACAGAGCAAAAGTTAAATTCATTTTGAATGAAATTTACCCCAATCAAAACTATGATGTACCAGACCCTTATTATGGTGGTGAACAAGGTTTTGAAAATGTATACAAAATGCTCGATGAAGCATGTACAATCATTGCAGATAAATTAACCTGATAAATATTGCTACAAAAATATTTAGTATTTTTAATCCTTAATTTTTAGATTAAACGATTAGATGAACGCTGTAAAAGGAAAACTATACCTTATTCCAACTACTTTAGGTGATAATGAACCTTTAGAAGTATTACCTATATCAGTCAAAAAAATTATTGAGCAAACTGATATCTATATTGTTGAAAACGAGAAAACGGCGAGACACTTTATTAAGAAAATTAGCTCAGGTAAATCACAAGCGTCCTTAAAACTATTTTTACTCAATAAGTATACAGATGCAAGTTTATTACCTGAATTCTTAGAGCCATGTCTTGACGGAATCAATGTTGGCCTTATATCAGAGGCTGGTTGTCCAGGTATCGCTGATCCTGGGGCTGATGTTGTTAAAATTGCCCATCAAAAAAACATAACCGTTGTTCCTTTAGTGGGGCCATCTTCTATTTTATTAGCTTTAATGAGCTCTGGAATGAACGGGCAAAGTTTTGCTTTTAACGGCTATTTACCTATTGACAAAGGAGATAGAAGAAAAGAACTAAAACATCTAGAACAAATCTCTTTTAAACAAAATCAATCACAAATTTTTATTGAAACTCCTTATAGAAATAATAAAATGCTCCAAGATATGTGTGACTCACTTGAAGCTAACACCTTGGTTTGTGTTGCCTGTGACATTACGTTACCAACAGAATACATAAAAACATTACCTATTAGTGAATGGAAAAAAAATATTGTAGACCTCCACAAGAGACCTACAATATTTATTATTCATAAAAGTTGATTATTGTGTTTTAAACCGAAATTGCCTTAGCATTCTTATTTGGTTTTAACGAGGACGTATCATACCCAGAAAAACGTTTCATATAATACTCCACAGTGGTGCCATAAGCATCAGAAAAGATTTCTGTTCCGTAACTTCTTAAATAATTTTTTACACTGCCTGGACCTGCTAAGTGAGCAGCAGCTAAAATACCCGATTCAGTGACAAGAATCCCATTCACTTTTTTCCCAACAAACCTTTTAATATCGCGTCTTAAAATCCACTTATTGCGCTCAGCATTTGCTATAAAAGCACGTTCTTGAAGTTCTGGGTTGTTTAAAAAATGTTCAGAATTATAAATCCCAATCATTTTTAAAGTTTCTTTTCCAAATTGATACTTACCTAAATAACCATACGTATTAACAGAAGAATAGTCTCCTCCTGATTCTTTAAATCCTACAGCTTCTTTAAATCCTACCAGAGATTTCCCTAAATAAGGAGAAAATGATTCATCTGGGTTCAACAATGCTAAATCACTAGAACTAGTTTCTGTATCTTCGCTAACTGTATAATTCAATACTAAGCCATCTGTAGAGTACTTACTAGAATCTATCGCTTTATTTGATGAAAGCGAAACATACAACAGAATAGATATTGTAAGTGCGAGGGTTGAATAACTTGCAATATTTTTTTTCATAATTTCTAAATTTCTTCAGCAAAAAAGCTTGAAAATTTGAGCGTGCAAAATTACACTTTTTTTTAAGTATATCAAAATTAATCGATTATGTGTATTCTTTAAAAGTATAACGGATGAAATACACACTTATTTTTGCTAAATTCTAGGGTAGGAAATGGAACTTTTATCGTATTAAAAGCAGTAAAAATTAATTTTAAAAATCGTGAGTTTGTATTAATATTTTCCAAATTTACATCAAAACTTATATAGAACTGCCTATGTCTATTATTATTTGTTAACATCTGATTGTCAATATCTTTCAATCCGTTTAACATACCGTGAGCCCCATAACCAACGGCAATGTTAAGCCATGGTAGAAATTTCTTTTCTTTAAAAAAAGCCTGTAAGTTAAAACTTAGCCAATATGTTTGACCGTTATAGTCTTTTAAAATTTGTTCATTAAAGCTTTTTCCTAACTTATCAGGGTTCTGAGATGCATACATGGTTTGATGAAAAGAGTATTTTATAGCAATTCTTTGCTCATCCCAAAGTAATTCTTGCCCAACAAATAAGCCGGCACCAAGGGCATTTGTGGCGACATCACCCCATGAAAATCCCCATTCTTTTGAAAAACCATCAAACACTTCAACAGCGGTAAGAAAACCAAAACCAAAAGTAGCTCCATAAATTAATTGATTGTTTTTAGGTGCTCCACTCCAATTAAATAGACCAGCTCCTAATCTGCTAAGTTGATACGATGAAAAAACATGTCCAAGTTTATCCATTTGCATCCATTCTTTATTATCATTAATGGTATGAAATTTAGATTTATCATACTCTGAATACCATAATTGATTTAAACCAATAAGGGTAACGCCCGCAATGGAAGCCTTAGAGATTAAAATTGTATTATGCCTTTGCTTATTTAAGGTATCACTAGGTTTTAAAAATGAACTAAGCGTGGTTTGGGACAATGAAGAAAAAGATACTAAAAGTAAAAATATAACATGTTTAACTATTACACGCAAAACTAATTTCTTATTCCTTGAGATGACAAATATCTTTGGTACTCTCTAGCATTAATATTATGTTGAGTCAGATTTTTTGCAAACTTATGATAACCTAGTCGTTTAGCATCAGCAGCAAAATAATAGTATTTATGTTTTTCGTAATTTAAAACAGCATCAATAGCAGATATGTCTGGCATAGCAATAAGACTAGGAGGCAATCCACGATACATATAGGTATTATAAGGCGAATCAATTTCTTTATGCACGTTTAAAACACGCCTAATCACCTTGTTCTTATATTCTGGCAATTGATAGGCTGCAAATTTGATAGTAGGATCTGCTTGCAATGGCATACCAACGTTTAGTCTGTTTATATAAACACCAGCAATTGTTGGTTGTTCTTCAGGTTTTTTAGATTCTTCATAAACAATGGAAGCTAAGGCAATTACTTGAGAAGGGCTTAGACCGATGTCTTCAGCCTTTTTGATTCTCGTATTTGTCCAAAATCGATTGTATTCTTTTAACATACGTGCTCTAAATTGTTCAGCTGACGTATTCCAAAAAAACTCATAACTGTTCGGAAGATACATTCCTAAAGCAGTTCTCTTATTAAAATTATTTTCCTTTAAAAACGTTTCATCAAACATTACCTGTACTAATGATATGCTATCTGCTTCAATTTGAGAACTTACTCTACCTGCCAGATTTTCAATGGTTTCCTGGTTATTAAAAGAGACTTGAATGGGTATATTATTACTTCTGATAGAATTAATAATATCGTTATTACTCATATCTTTTTTAATTAGATAACGACCAGCTTTAATATTTGAAATATATTTTTTTTGCTTCGCAAGCACATCAAACTTACCCATATTTTTTAGCAGCGGTTCTAGTTGCTCACGCACATTATTATAAGTTGAATTTGTTGAAATATACACATAGGCCTTTTCATTATTAAATGCCGTATTTGGTTTAAACATGGCACCATACACAAAATAGGCAAAGTACCCTGCCGCAACTAAGCCTAAAAACACAATTGATAAAAGAATTTTTTTGATATACATTTATTTATTTAATAATTGAAATAAGTATTCGTTTTTATAAGCACCTTCAACATAATTCCAATCCTTTTTTAAGCCAATTTTAAGAAATCCATGACTTTCAAAAAGCTTTATACTCCCTTCATTTTCTTCTGAGATATTGCAATATAACTGATGTAAATCTAAATGATTAAAACTATAGTTTATTAATAATTGTAAGGCCTCACTACCATAACCCAATTTTCTGTCTTTTAAGTCCTTTACCAAAATACCTAAACCTGCTCTGCTATTTTTGAAATCAAAATCAAACAAATCTATCATTCCTAATGGCTCCTCTTTATATGTGGAAATCACCAGCCTTAATTGTTTTACTTCAAAAATATCTTTATGGGAATGTTCTAAATATTGTTTGATTAAAAATTTGGAATAAGGAACCAATGTATTACTAAGTTCCCAAAGCGATTCATCATTTTCTATGGTATGAATAAAATCTAAATCTTCAGGTTCTAAAGCACGTAAATAGATATTTTCACCTTTTAATGTAATCATATAGTTCCTTTGTAAACAAATGTTGCCGGCCCTATAAGCCAAATATCCTTATAAGAATCCTCCATTCTATTAAAAGAGACTTTCAAATCACCACCCTGTGTTTTTAAAACAACAAGGTTTTTACTTGTTTCTCCTAAATAATTCATAGCTAATGCTACAGCTGTTACACCTGTTCCGCATGACAAGGTTTCATCTTCTACACCACGTTCATAAGTTCTTACAGCGAACGTGGCATCAGAAATCTTCTTTACGAAATTTACATTGCTTCCACTTTCGTTGTAAGGTTCTCCATATCGTATTTTAGCACCTTTACTTTTTATTTCAAAACCTCCTATGTCATTTTCAAACTGCACATGATGTGGCGATCCTGTATTTAAAAACACATGATTTACATGCTTTTCAATACGAGTCACATCCTGCATTTGAAGCTTCACAATATCATTTTCTATTTTCGCATGATGTAAACCATCAATAGCCTCAAAAATAGCTTTATCAGTTATTACGCCTAATTGTTTTGCAAAAGCTACTAAGCAGCGTCCGCCATTACCACACATAGTACTTTCATTGCCATCGGCATTAAAATATACCATTTTGAAATCCAGTTCTTTATGATTTTCCAATAAGATAAGTCCATCTGCTCCTATGCCAAAACGTCTGTCACATAAATGCGCAATATATTTGGTATTCTTTTTGTTAAACAATTGTTGACGATTATCTATCATCACAAAATCGTTTCCGGTTCCTTGATATTTATAAAATGACTGTTGCATAACGTAACACAAATATATAAATATTATACGGGTTTTTATGTTGTTAAATAGTCGTTAAAATTGACGTTAAAAATCGTTAAAAGAAAAATAGTCACTCAATAAATAATTATTTTTAAACGTTCTTATTAAAAAAATAAAACTGTAAAAATGATGAAGAAGATTTTAACTTTAGTAATTGTTTCGGCCTTCGGTGGGTTTCTAACTTTAGGTGCCTATAAGTTGTTTTTAGATGACAACAAGAATATTGTTCTAAATCAAACAGAAACGAAACCCTTATTTCTTCCGGCAAGTAACGTTAATAATATAAATGCGGTCTATAATGCTCCAGACTTGACGTATGCAGCCGAAAATAGTATTAACACTGTGGTTCATGTTAAAAATTTAGCTGTAAGTTCTGGCCAAATGACCATTGAAGATTTATTCTTCGGAAGACGTTCTCAACGCGCTCAAATAGGTACCGGTTCTGGTGTTATTATTACCGCTGATGGGTATATTATTACAAATAATCATGTGATAGATAATTCACAAGAACTTTCGGTCACACTGAATAATAATAAAACCTATGATGCAAAAATTATTGGTTCAGACCCAAAAACAGACATTGCCCTAATAAAAATTGATACTGATGAGGACTTACATTATGCTACTTTTGGAGATTCAGATCAAGTGAAAATAGGAGAATGGGTGCTCGCTGTTGGAAACCCTTTTAATTTAACTTCTACCGTCACAGCAGGAATTATTAGTGCCAAATCAAGAGACTTATCAGGAAGTAATACGCAATCTTTTCTTCAAACAGATGCTGCTGTAAATCCAGGTAATTCTGGTGGTGCATTAGTAAACACTAACGGAGATCTTATTGGTATTAATACCGCTATCTCTTCGCAAACAGGTTCTTATATTGGGTATTCTTTTGCAGTACCTAGTAATATTGCCAGAAAAGTGATTGAAGACATTATGGAATATGGAAATGTTCAAAATGGTATTTTAGGAATATCAGGTGGTGCTCTTAATAGTGGTATTGCTGAAAAAATTGGTGTTGCGGAAACTGAAGGTGTTTATATTGATCATGTTATTGAAGATTCTGGTGCTGAAAAAGCGGGTGTTAAAAAAGGAGATATTATTAAGGAAATTGACAATATTAAAGTATCAAAATTTTCAGATTTAACAGGGCACCTAAGTGCAAAACGACCTGATGATATTGTAAATTTAACCATTACTAGAGATGGTTCAATTAAAACAATCCCTGTAACCTTAACTAAAAAAGACACGTTTACACTACCCTTAGTTGGACAAGTAAAAAACGCCAAACCCGAAGATTTAAAAAAACTAAAAGCTTCCAATGGTGTTAAAATTATTCAGTTAAACATTAAGTATGAAGACTATTGGATAAATAATGGTGTTAAAGTAGGTTCTATTATTACATCCATTAATGACAAAAAAATAAGCACGGTTGAAGATGTTCAAAACATTATTAAGAACAGGAGTTCTAATGACCCTTTAAGAATTGAACTTATAAACACAAATGGGGAAAAAGAACGTTATAATTTTAGATAATAACTTTAAACAAAATCTATCCTTATAAACCTCTTTAGTTGATTCTAAAGAGGTTTGTTTTTTTATTAAAATACATTACGAAAACGTTTGAAATATGGTATTTTTGCCAAAATTAAAGAAAAACAAACTAATATTTTAAACAATGAGTTTTGACAAAACTTATGATAAAGAACTCGTCTTTCAAGCTGACAGAAGACGAGCTACCGTAGAATTTATTAAAATTATAAGCGATCTTTGGTATGACAAATCTATTGAGTTAGTTCTATTTAGAAACCAGTTAATTGATAGAAATGTGAGTCAAATTTTAAATCTGCATGAATATGCAGGAAAATTTGTTCAAAAACCGATTTCGGTTTTTGATTCGGTTGAAATTGCTCAAGCTATTAAAACATTAGATGTGCCACCTGCAAAACTTGATATAGGTAAACTTACTTATGAATATCATTTGGAAAGTAGTAAATATAATAATGCCACATCTTTTGTAGCGAGAAAATTAAAAGATGCTGGTAAAAAATCAGAAATAGAACCCAAAGATGTTGTATTGTATGGTTTTGGACGAATAGGCCGTTTGGTTGCTCGTGAACTTATGGCTAGAACGGGCAAAGGCTCTCAACTGCGCTTAAGAGCAATTGTAACTCGTGGTTCAACAGATGAAATTACGCTTGAAAAAAGAGCGGCTTTGTTACGTAATGATTCTGTTCATGGAGATTTTTCTGGTACCGTTTCTATTGATGTTAAAAAAAATGCACTCATTATAAATGGAACTACGGTTTATATTATTAACGCCAATCAACCTGAAGATATTGATTATACCAAATATCACATCAATAATGCTTTAGTGATTGATAATACAGGTGCTTTTAGAGATAAAGAAGCCTTAAGCAGACATATAAAATCTAAAGGGGTACATAAAGTGTTACTCACCGCACCAGGAAAAGGTGTTCCTAATATTGTTCATGGTGTCAATCATTTAGCGCATAACCCTGATCACGTAACGATTTTCTCAGCAGCATCATGTACTACAAATGCTATTACGCCTATTTTAAAGGCTGTTGAAGATTCCTTTGGTGTAATAAGTGGTCATCTTGAAACCATTCATGCTTACACAAACGATCAGAACTTAGTAGATAATTATCATAAAAAATACCGTCGAGGAAGAGCTGCTGCGCTTAATATGGTCATTACTGAAACTGGTGCTGGCAGTGCCGTATCTAAAGCCTTACCAAGTTTAGAAGGGAAATTAACTTCAAATGCCATACGTGTTCCTGTTCCTAATGGATCGTTAGCAATTTTAAATTTAGAATTAGAAAACGCAACATCTGTTTCGGGAATAAATACCATTATTAAAAAATATGCGCTTGAAGGTGACTTAGTTGAACAAATTAAATATGAATTAAGTGATGAGCTTGTATCTAGTGATATCGTTGGTAGTTCCGCGCCTTCCATTTTTGATAGTAAAGCAACTATAGTGGGTAAAGATGGTAAAAATGTTGTTTTATATATCTGGTATGATAATGAATATGGCTATAGCCATCAAGTAATAAGACTTGCAAAATATATTGCTAAAGTTAGACGTTATACATACTATTAAAATAAAAACATCTAAACTAATTTGACATTCGTATATATTTAAGCCTCATTAATGAGGCTTTTTATTAAATTTAAATTTAATACTAGACATAATTTTTTAACTTCGTAAACATATAATATAACCAATTATAATATGACCTATATAAAATCATTATCTGTTGCATTTTTTTTCTTATGCTCATTCAGCTTTTTTGCACAATCAACTCAAGAAGAAGAAACACTTTCGTTAGATAGCGGTACAATTGAAAACCAATTTGAATACGTTATAAAAAAATCTAGTAGCTGGAGAGATGAGCGCGGACAAACCTATGAGGTCATTAGGCGTAATTGGCTTTATGAATTAAAAGCTCACACACTTGACTCTTTAAATGCTGTCCGTAAAGAATTATTAGATACTCAAACTGTTGTTGGTAATCAATCAAAAGAAATTGCTGCTTTAAAAACTAATCTTGAAAACACAAAAAGTGACTTAGACAAAACGAATACTGAGAAAAATAGCATGTCGCTATTTGGCATTCAAATGAGTAAAACTGGGTATAATGGACTTATGTGGACTATTATAGCAGGGTTGCTGGGACTATTACTATTATTTGTCTATAAATTCAACAATAGTAATAAAGTAACTAAAGATGCAAAACTTGCGCTTTTTGAAATGGAAGAAGAGTTTGAAGAACATAGAAAAACAGCATTAGAGCGAGAGCAAAAAGTACGACGCCAGCTGCAAGACGAAATTAATAAACAAAAAATTGCTAAAGGTAAAAAGTAGGTTTCGCTTTATAAATAAATGTTAAAAAATCTGTAAATTTAATTACAGATTTTTTTTTGATATTACCGAAATACCAGCTTTCCAGAAACAGTTTATGAGTGTTTAATAGACCAGTTGAACGAACAAGAATCGATACTTAAATACATACACCTTAAACGACACTTTAAAAAACGACTTAGTAAAACCAAACAATTCAATTATCTTTGCAATCTATTTTAGACAAGATGCGTATAGATATCATTACTGTTTTACCAGAATTACTTAAAAGCCCTTTTGAGGCCTCTATTTTAAAACGCGCAATTGAAGCCAATTTAGTAGAAGTCCATTTTCATAACCTGCGTGATTATACCTCTGACAATTATAAATCTGTTGACGATACGCAATTTGGCGGTGGCGCTGGCATGGTAATGATGATTGAACCTATTGATAAATGTATTACTGCTTTAAAGGCTAAACGAAATTATGACGAGGTGATATATATGACGCCGGATGGTGATACTTTAAAACAGGGCATTGCCAATCAAATTTCGCTTAAAGAAAACATTATTATATTATGCGGCCATTATAAAGGCGTAGACCAACGCGTTCGCGATCATTTTATTACTAGAGAAATTTCTATTGGTGATTATGTATTGTCTGGAGGGGAACTAGCAGCTGCAGTACTTTGTGATGCAGTCATACGATTAATACCAGGTGTTCTAGGGAATGAAACCTCTGCTCTAACCGATTCGTTTCAAGATAATTTATTAGCACCCCCTATTTATACCAAGCCACGTGAGTATAAAGGCATGAAAGTTCCAGAATTATTGTTTAGTGGTAATTTACCAGAAATAGAAAAATGGCGAGAAGAACAGGCCTACCAAAGAACTAAAGACAAGCGACCCGATTTGTTAGACGAGTAGCGTCATTGCGAGTGAAACGAAGCAATCTTTTTAATTTTAGTGCCTTTCATGAGATTAGTTAGTCATTCTTCCTCGTAATTACAGTAATTAGATAACCTTATTGCTGAATATAAAATTTTATACGGCAAACAAGCCCGTGTTAAGGATAGCAGCAATATCCTTTTGTGAACATAAAAAATTTATTGGATAGCATAGCTTTTTGCAAAGCAAAGGGAAACACTATAAAAAATAAAATATTAATTGTGCATTTGTAATTATTAATTATCTTTGCACCCAATTTCGGGTTAACCTCTGGCGAAAATCGTGAATGTTGTTCCGAATCAACCATTTAAATTTAAAGATATGGAATCTTTAGTAAAATTTGTACAAAACGAATTTGTAGCAAAAAAAGACTTTCCTGAGTTTGGTGCTGGAGACACTATTACAGTATACTATGAAATTAGAGAAGGCGAAAAAGTGCGTACTCAGTTTTTTAGAGGTGTTGTGATTCAAAGAAGAGGTTCAGGATCTACTGAAACTTTTACCATTAGAAAAATGTCTGGAACCATTGGCGTAGAGCGTATCTTTCCAATTAACTTGCCAGCATTACAAAAAATTGAAGTAAACAAAAGAGGTAAAGTACGTAGAGCACGTATTTTCTACTTTAGAGATCTTACGGGTAAAAAAGCAAGAATTAAAGAAAGTAGACATTAATAAAAGTTATTGCTGCTTGTTGCAGACACAAAAAAGCTTTGAATATATTCAAGGCTTTTTTTATTAACAAATGTTAATAACTACGGTTTGTAAAAAGTTAATATCTCATAGGGCAAAAAATTTGTTTTTTTGAATTGTCACCTTATCTTAGCATAAGAATTTAATAACAGCTCAAAGTTGTTTTCATTTCAAAAGTGAATTTGTATTAGATTCTTATGAAGTAACGTTCTTTATAATAATTGTTTTTTGAGATTTGGATGTGCCACGTGTAAGCGTGTGTGAGCAGAGAATCATGACACTGTAAAAAGTCCCAGACACGAAAGTAGCTGGCAACTAGTGCGGTTGAAAGCTTTAAAAAGAGCAG
>NZ_DBNGMQ010000074.1:0-23285 GCF_057126245.1 Yeosuana sp.
AGATGATCAAAAAGGAATAGAAATAACCAAAGGCTTATTTAAAACAAGTCCGCTATTTAATATAGGGGCTTTTTCTGTGATGCTCATATTAGTAGCTCTATACAGTGTGTTTTGGAATTAAAAAAAATAGTTATTTAAAAAAGAGGGACTAATTTTAGTCCCTCTTTTTTGTTATATAGGGATTTGAATCTTATTAAAATGTAATTTCTTTATTGGTTTGTTCTGATATGAGCTAAAGACAAAAGCTTAAAATAATTCAATAAAATCATTTCTTTTGTTCTTGAAAATATTCAAGTATCTTAAATAAAATATAAATTACTGATTAATAGTGTTAAATATTTCTAAAGGTGTGTAACTATTTACTTGAAGGCTCGTCTATGGTTGTATGAAATCAAATCAAAAAACGATAACATTATGATCAAATTAGTCTTTATTTTTAGCACGTTGTTTGCATTAAGCTCAACAACTATTGCGAGCGAAAACTCAGATTATCTTATTTCTGAGTGTGAATTTTCATCATTAGAAGCATCATTATTTACAGATATTTCGGCAGTTGTGCCAACAGAAATAGATTGGAGTACAATTGAATTGTATGAAAAAGAAGAAGAGGTGAATTTAGGGTTTAATACTAAAGATTACTTACCTATAGGGTTCAACCCATATAAAGGATTGAATGATTTAGATTTGAGTACAATTGAATTATATGAAATAGAAGAAGAGGTGAATTTAGGATTTAATACTAAAGATTACTTACCTATAGGGTTCAACCCATATAAAGGATTGAATGACTTAGATTTGAGTTCAATTGAACTTATTGAAATAGAGGAGGAAATAGAATTAGGATTTGATACAAAGTGCTATTTGCCATTAAATTTTAATCCGTATTTAAATGTAAGTGAATATTAGTTGTAACAACGTTTATGTTGTATAAATTAAAAAAGTCACAAATTTATGTTTGTGGCTTTTTTAATATTTATTTAATTGCGTCATTAAAGCATCTTTACAAATAACCTTTCATCTGTTGCTACATTGCATTTTTTGAATTCTTAAAACTAAAATGTATAAAAACCTCTATGCCTATTGAGATGGAAAACACTGTTTTTTATGTGATAAACAAAAAAGGTTTAAATATATTATTAGTTTAAACTATGAATTAATATTTGCTAACTCATGATTAATTGGTTCCTTGGGCCGTTTTAATCAAATCTAAAGTAGTACTGAAGAGTGATTTGTTTTCCATCTTACTCTTTAACCAGGCATAAAAGCTCATGACAAAAATGTCTTCTTGTTTGCCGCCAATCCATTGAAAGGAATTCTCAACGTTAATTTTAAACTCTTGGGTTGTTATTTTTTCTGGAGTATTAAAGTATTCATTAACTAGGTTTAAATAAGTTATGGCTCGTTGCTGTTTTATTTCCTTTAAAAATTTCGAATAATTTCTTCTAAAACTTAATAACCTTGATTCTACTAAATCAACGTTTTTGAGTTCTATATGTAATAAGATTTCAATTAAATTCTTTTTAATAACCCATTCTTTGCCCACTTTTTCAATGTACCATTTGTCTGTATGGTAAAATTTTGAAAATATTTGTCGTGCATTTTGAAAGTCTTCTTTTTGAAAATACATCATGACGAGACTTAAATAAATGTCTAATAACGATTCTAAATCTGAATGTTTAGAATTCAAAAACGGTTTGAGGATATTGATAGCTTCATCTTGGTTGCCTAAAAAGTTAAAGTTAAGAGCCAAAATCAAATGATATTTTAGTTTAAATTCATTGTAATATTTACCTTTTTTTTGCGACATCAACTCATATTTCTTTTCTAAAAACTCCAAAGATTTATTAAATTTTTTGTTTCTAAACAACGTATAAGCTATTAAGTACAGAACTTGTAGATGGTAATAAAGTTGCTTTTCTTTATTTTTATGAGTCAGTAATATGTCATAGGTATTATTTAAGAATGGTTCAATTTTTAAATAATCATTAGTGGCAAATGCAGAAATTGTTACTATTTTCATTAATTGGTATAAAGACATGAAGGACATTGATTCTGTAATGTCAATGTCATATTCTTCTAAAGTATCGTTAACCAGATTTTGAAAATTTATGAACTCACCTTTAACCTTAACTTCGTTTATGGATTCTCTTATTTTCGCATAAGCTATATTTAAGCGGTCTTCTTGGAGATAATATTTTTGATTTGTTTTAAATTTCTCAATAAGCTTATCTAGTTTTATAGAAGGATTAGAATAGGCGTATTGAATTTTTGTATGATAAATTTCATTGAGTAAAGGAAACAGATTATTTTCTTGAGCCATTACTTCCGCTCGGTCTAAAATATTAAAGGCTACTTTATATTGTTTATGAAGTAGAAACGTTCTAGAAGCTAATACGTATTTAATTATTTGCATGTCAATGACTTTATCTTCTTCTAAACTCGAATTGGCAATAAAGTCTATGAGAGATTGATAAAGGCGTTTTCTTAAGGCATGATAAGCATCTTTTTTGTAAGCTTTATAAAGTTTTAAACAAACTTCTTTTGAATTTAAGTCATTCTTTATTAAAAGTTTGAAAAGCTGGACGTTTTTAGTGTCTGATCGGGTATTTTTTCTTTCTAAGAATATTATAAAATGTTGCTGATCTTCAGAAGAAAGTGTGGAAACTATTTCATTTAAATTGGTCATTATATCGTCAGTAAAAAATATTATAAACCTTTAAATATAATCTATTTATTAAAGTAATTATGAAATATATCGTTAGTAATATATAAAAGTTGTGTTTTAATAAATGTTAAAGAAGCGCAAATTTGTCCCGTAATCATTAAAACAATTTATTATGAAACATGTCATTAGAATTTCAATTTTCACAGTAGTAATAGTCTTATTATTTACTAATTCAAATGCTATTTAAGAAAAAAATTAAATAGCTATAATAGTTGAGTAAAGTTTAAGACAATCAGTAAAATGGAATCTTCAATGATTCTAAGTGTTTAAAATTAAGTATAATCTTTAAAATAAAATATTATGAATTATCAAACAACAGTTTCTGTAGATGAAAAAACAGAAAAGAAAAATATTAAAAAAGAAATTAAAATATTTGATCAAAAACCAACGCCGGCGTTTATTGGAGCCTCATGGTTCGCTTTATTGATAGGTATGACATCCTATTGCATTGGACTGTGGAATGCGGATATGCAATTAAATGAAAAGGGTTACTATTTTACCATTTTACTTTTTGGGCTATTTTCGGTAATTTCTTTGCAAAAAGCGGTAAGAGATAAATTGGAGAATATTCCAATTACAGAAGTTTATTATGGAATAAGCTGGTTTACTACAGTGGCTTCAATAGTACTGTTAGTTATTGGTCTTTGGAATGCCGATTTATTTTTAAGTGAAAAAGGATTTTATGGTATGGCCTTTACCTTAAGTTTATTTGCTTCTATTGCCGTTCAAAAAAACATCAGAGATGTAGGGTATATTGATAGAAGTAGGGATGAGGATAAAAAATGTTAAAAAGAATGGCGCTATAAATGGGTTTATTTTGATGATTACATTTTAACCCAAAACCTCGCAGTGATTAGCTGCGAGGTTTTAAATGTATAAAACTTTTTATTGTATATTAGACTTTAAATGAATTTTTAAAACATGCCTTATTGGTTACACTTTCTGATTCTGTTGATTATTGCTTATGTGATTATAAGTATAGCGATATATTATTTACAGGACTACTTATTATTTAAACCGGAAAAGTTACCTGAAGACTTTCAGTTTTATTATGAAAATCAGGATATCAAGGAATATAATCTTGAAACACGAGATGGCGCTGTAATCAACGCCCTTCTTTTTAAGCCAAAAGGAGAATCTAAAGGCATTGTTTTTTATCTGAAGGGAAATTCAAAAAGTATAAAGGGTTGGGGGAAATTTGCAGTCGATTTTACCAGACATAATTACAATGTATTAATGGTAGATTATCGTGGTTTTGGTAAAAGTACAGGAAGACGCTCTCAAAAGGCAATAAAAAGAGATTTACAAGAAGTATATAATAAAATAAAAGAGGAAACCACTGAGGATAGAATTATTGTATACGGACGTTCCTTAGGGTCAGGTTTTGCTGCAAAACTTGCCTCAATGAATAACCCTAAAATACTTATTTTGGATGCGCCTTATTATAGTCTTACTAAGGTCACAGCAAGATATGCTCCATTTATGCCACTGTCTATTCTAATAAAATATCCACTACCAACTTACAAATGGTTAAAATATGTACAATGTCCAATACATATTATTCACGGGACGAATGATACTTTAATCCCATATAAAACAAGTGTCAGACTTTCAAAAGTAAATCCTAAATTAACCAGATTGCATACGGTAATAGGCGGCGGTCATAAAAATCTAAACAATTTTGAGTCCTATCATAAAATGATGCATGAGATTATTAATTCAAAATCAGAACAAATAGATTTATCAACAACCAGTATTCATGTTGTACATGGCACAAAAAGGAAAACCCAAGGTTAAAATAGTGGTGATAGGCTTAATAGGTTTATATGCCATAATTTGTGGGTTATTGTATTTTTTTCAGGAAAATATTATATTCAGGCCAACCGTAATTTCTCAGGATTTTATTTATAAGTTTTCACATCCTTTTCAGGAAATTTTCTTAAAAACGGAAGATGGAGGAATCATTAATGCTGTTTTATTTAAGAATGAAAACCCTAAAGGGGTGATATTGTATTTTCATGGTAATGTGGGTAATTTAAATCGTTGGGGAAAAATCACGGAATATTTTGCAAGCAAAAATTTTGATGTTCTAGTAATGGACTACAGAACTTATGGAAAAAGTTCCGGAGATTTAAACGAAGTCGTTTTATATAGAGACGCGCAAATGTGTTATGATTATTTAAAAAAAAAATATAATGAAAATTCAATTACGGTTTATGGCAGGTCTTTAGGAAGCGCTTTTGCTACCTATGTGTCGTCTAAAAATACACCTAAGCAAACTATTTTAGAAGCACCCTTTTTTAGTTTAGAGGAAGTTATCCAAAGAAAACTTTTCATGTTTCCGGTAAAATATCTGTTGAAATTTAAATTTTCTAATTTTGAATATATTCAAAATATTAACGGTCCACTTTATATATTTCATGGTACCGATGATGCAGTGGTTCCTTTTCAATCGGGAAAAAAATTGTTCAAAGCATCATCAAAAACAAATTCAGAGTTTATATTAATACCTCAGGGATCTCATAATAATTTAAACAAATTTGATATTTTCAATAATCAAATTAATAACATATTAAAGTGAGTATTGTTGCAATTATGAAATTATTACTGATATTATCATGGATAATCAACTAAAGTTGAGATAAAAAAAGGAACCAATTTTTGGTTCCCTTTTTTATGATTTATTATTTCAAGTCTATAGCATCTCTACAAATAAACCATCACCAACTTTTTCAACTTTGGCAAGTTTATGTTTTGTTAAGCCTTTAATACCTTTATCCCAGGCTTTATTACTTAATTGAGATTGTGTTTTTAAATCTGCCAAAGCCATCGTTTTATTTGGCTTTAAAATATTAAGAATTACTTTTTCGTTGTCACTTAAATCAACAGCTTTTTTCTCTGGTCTCATTTGGGGAAAGAATAACACCTCTTGAATCGATTGATTATTCGTTAAAAACATAATAAGCCTATCCATTCCTATGCCCATTCCAGATGTTGGTGGCATGCCATATTCTAAAGCACGTAAAAAGTCTTCATCAATAAATTCAGTCGCTTCATCATCCCCTTTTTCAGCAAGCTTTAATTGATGTTCAAAGCGTTCTCTTTGGTCAATTGGGTCATTTAATTCTGAATAAGCATTGGCAATTTCTTTACCACAGACCATTAATTCAAAACGTTCTGTAAGCTCAGGATTAGTTCTGTGCTCTTTGCATAACGGACTCATTTCCTTTGGGTAGTCTGTAATAAATGTAGGTTGAATGTAGTTGCCTTCACATTTTTCACCAAAAATTTCATCAATAAGCTTGCCTTTACCCATGGTATCATCTACTTCAATACCTAAATCTTTCGCAGCTTGTCTTATCTCGCTTTCGCTTTTTCCGATAATATCAAATCCTGTAAAATGTTTTATAGAATCAGCCATAGTGACTCTAGCGTATGGTGCTTTAAAATCGATGTTATGAACCCCAAAAGTTGCTTTACTTGTTCCGTTAACGGCGATGGCACAGTATTCTAATAATTGTTCACAAAAACCCATCATCCAATTATAATCCTTATAAGCCACATAAATTTCCATGGCTGTAAATTCAGGATTATGGGTTCTGTCCATACCTTCATTTCTAAAGTTTTTAGAGAACTCATAAACACCATCAAAACCACCAACAATAAGTCGTTTTAAATACAACTCATTGGCAATTCGCATGTACAACGGAATATCTAAAGCATTGTGATGTGTGATAAAAGGTCTCGCCGCGGCTCCACCAGGAATAGGTTGTAAAACAGGTGTTTCAACTTCAAAATATCCCGCGTCATTAAAAAATGAACGCATGGCATTAAACAGTTTGGTACGTTTTACAAATACATCTTTAACCTGTGGATTAACTACTAAATCGGCATAACGTTGTCTGTAACGTTGTTCGGGATCAGTAAATGCGTCATACACAACACCGTCTTTTTCTTTGGGCATTGGTAAGGGTTTTAAAGACTTACTCAATAGGGTAAAATCTTCAACTTTTACTGTTTTTTCGCCTACTTTGGTGGTAAAAAGTTCCCCTTCTATACCTATGAAATCACCAAAGTCTAAAAGTTTCTTAAAGACATCGTTATATTTTGATTTATCTTCTCCAGGACAAATCTCATCACGGTTAAAATAAATTTGAATTTTGCCTTCTGAATCTTGAAGTTGTGCAAATGACGCTTTTCCTTGAAGCTTAACTGCCATGAGTCTTCCGGCTAAAATAACTTTTTTGCCTTCTTCAAAATGAGTTTTTATATCTTGCGACGTGTGGTTTACGGGATATAAATCAGCAGGATATGGATTAATGCCTAATTGACGTAATCTTGATAATTTTTCTCGTCTTACTTGTTCTTGTTCAGAAAGTTGCATGCTAACTATTTTTAAATCTATTATTTTTAATAGACGAGTGCAAAATTAAACTATTTCAAAAAATTAGCACACAACTTTTTACTAGATTTTCAAAATTTCAAAACATCAATTTGAACCGTATTTTTAATTAACAGGCTTTAATACATTTCCTTTTATATAAAGAATTTTATTTGGTTCACTGGCATTTGAAATGACCGTGATTGTTTTCTTAAATGCTCCAATTCTATTAGTGGCATATTTTATTTTAATTTCACCAGATTCGCTAGGTAAAACGGGTGTTCTAGAATATGAAGGGACGGTGCATCCACAAGAGGTTTTTACTTGAGTAATGACTAAAGGCGAGTCTCCAGTGTTAGTAAACTTAAATATACGCTCACCATCTGCATTTTGATTAATGGTTCCATAATCAATTTCGGAAGTTTCAAAAGTAATAACGCCAATGTTACTTTTATTTGTAGCTTCTTGAGAAAAGTTTGTTCCATAAATGAGTAAACAAACTAATAAAGAAAATTTTAGGCTTATATTGTTTAGTTGATTGAATCCATGTTTCATAATAAATAGGGTTTTTAATTAATTCAGTACAAACATGCATTATTTTATTGTAAAACGTAAATTAACTAGGGTTGAAATGAGTACTAGTACTGCAGATTAATTATTTAACTAGTTAATATCTAAGTTTTTTATCTCCTCTCTTGACTGTACTTTTAGTTTTTTGAAGATATTGTTTACATGTGTTTTAATAGTGCTGACACTTACAAATAAGGCTTCGGCAATTTCTTTATTAGATTTGTCTTCACGTAGTAAATTAAGAATGTTTTGTTCTTGTTTGGTAAGATTATCAAGTGCAATTAATTCTTTTTTTCTTTTGTGATTAGAAGTAAAAAAATAAATGTTTAATGCGACTGAAAGAAAAAGAAGAGACCAAATAATATAATACCAATTAAAATTGGAGTTATTTGAATCTTCGGTTAGTATAAATTTATCAGACATTAATTCTGATTTAAATTGTTTGGTATAGGTTGAGTTTGGATAGCGCTCAACTAACCTGTTAAGTAAATCACCATAATACCGGTTAGTTTTAAGGTCTTCAAGGTAGAAGGCGTGAAAATCATTTCTTCTGTCTGATAAGAAGTTATAAATATACAATTCAGCAAGTGGTTCGTCAAGCCTCATGCCATAGTCTTGCAGCGTTTTAAACCATTTTTTATTATTTAGCTTTCTGTTAGCTTCACTTCTAAATTCCTTAAAAGCAAATTTCATTTCTTCTTTTAAAGAATCAACTTTCGTAAATACTGTTGTTTTTAAATTATTAGATTTTATATCGCAAAACATTTCTTTATCAAAAGAAAACGGAAAGCTTATGGTATCATTATTCTTTGCAATAAAAATAATTTCCTTACTATCATCGCAATGCCCGTTAAAATGGTTTTTGTCTAGGTCTTCATCATTACAATTATCTACGTGAATTCTATAAATTCTATGAGTATTGTCTAATTGATTTCCAGAAAACGAAAAATAGCCAGACGAATCAGTTTTTGCTTTTGATATAATCTGTTCAGAATAAATTCCAGAAATTTTTCTATAATCTTCAATAATAGAAAGGTATACATTATCATGCCATTTTTTATTATCTATATGACCGCTAAAGCTATATTGAGCTTTAGCCGAAAAAGACACCAATAAAAGGAACAAAATTATGCTTAATCTCATAGTACGAATCTACTATATTTAATTTAAAAATAGGTATGTGTAAAAGGTCTTTTTTAATATTTTAAACGAATTATAATCATGACATAAGTCATAGGTGTGTTCATCAATTATTTCTTATTTTGTAATACTATTTAAAGCGTTATGATAACTTTTTTAGTAAAAAAAATAATCTTAAATTTTAAAATTCCCAAAAAAATGAAACATCGTATTCTTGTTAGCCTTACCCTATTTTTAGTTCATTTTGGTTTATTTTCACAAGACGTGTCTCCTTATATTAAAGTGGGTGAATCTTCAACTTCAATTCAACAAGTATCAGAAAAAGTTATTCAAACCTTAAAGGATAATTCTTTTACTGTTTTAGGAACTTATAATCCTTCAGGGAAATCAACATTAAAAGTTATTGCTTTCACTAGAAATGATTTAAAAAGCACTGTAATAAGGGTTGCTGATAGGGGGGCGCTTTCGGCTATTATGAAAATAGGATTGGTGGAAAAAGGCGGTAAAGTAGTTATATCTTATACAAATCCAGATTATTTATTAAGAGCTTATTTGCCTGCAAATTATAATACATTTAAAGGTGTGTTTGTAAAGTTTAGTGCAGATTTAAAAGAAGCATTATTAGCTTTAGGGAATGATTTTACACCCTTTGGTGGTACAGTTCAAGCAGATAAATTAGGTAAGTATCACTATAAAATTATGATGCCCTATTTTTCAGACCCTGTTGAATTAAACGAATTTTCTTCTTTTCAAGAAGGGATGAATGTAATTACCAAAAATTTAAAAGCTAATAAAAGCAACACCAAAGAGGTATATAGACTTATTTATGAGAAAGAACAAGTAGCTGTCTTTGGCGTAGGACTTCAAAGTCCTGAAGATGGTGAATCTTATTTTTTACCAAAAATAGGAGAAGATCATGTGGCTGCATTACCGTATGAAATTATTTTGCAAGGAAAAGAGGCAACCATGCTTCATGGTAAATATAGAATTGCTTTACACTGGCCAGAATTAACCATGGGGACTTTTATGAAAATAATGAGTACTCCAGGTGATATTGAAGACACATTGGAAAGTTTATGTGAATAAAAACACAATTACATTCCTTTGTTAAAATTGTAACAACTCTTTCTGAAAAGCGTCAAACTAGAAATCATCAATTATTAAATCATCAAAAATGAGTTTCTGGAGAGTTTTACTGTCTATTATTTGTCCGCCTTTAGCTGTTATAGATAAAGGTTGTGGCTCTATATTTATCGTGTTTTTATTGTGGCTTTGTGGCTGGGTTCCCGGGGTTATTGCAGCGCTGGTTATTCTTAATAATCCAAAGAGTTAAAACATTAAAAAAATTGTAATTTCGCAGTCTATGAATAAGCAAATTGAACTGCATGATTTAGGTTTTAAAGACTACAAGGAAGCTTGGGACTACCAAGAACAATTGTTTAGAGGTATTGTTGACACCAAAATTAAAAACAGGAGAGAGAAAACAAAACTTCCAACGGATAATTATTTTCTATTTGTTGAGCATCCGCATGTTTACACCTTAGGTAAAAGTGGCGATGTATCTAACCTGCTTTTAAACGAAACACAGCTTGAAGAAAAAGGAGCGACGTTTTATAAAATAAACAGAGGAGGGGATATCACCTATCATGGGCCTGGTCAAATTGTTGGCTATCCGATTTTAGATTTAGAAAATTTTTTTACAGACATTCACAAATATCTTCGTTTATTAGAAGAAATGATTATTCTAACACTTGCAGAATATGGTTTAAAAGCTGAACGCAGTGATGGTGAAACAGGGGTGTGGTTAGATGTAGGAACACCATTTGTTCGAAAAATTTGTGCTATGGGAGTTCGTGCCAGCCGTTGGGTAACGATGCATGGTTTTGCGCTTAATGTGAATGCGAATTTGGGATATTTTGATAATATTATTCCTTGTGGAATTCGTGGTAAAGCAGTAACCTCACTTCATGTTGAATTGGGTTTTAAAGAAGTTTCAGTTGAAGAGGTAAAAGATAAATTATTAAATCATTTTTCAAATCTTTTTGAAGCGGAGTTTAAAGAACAAATAAGCTTACATAATAAAGACCTGATATAATAAAAACAATGCCTGCTGCGTATCGCATAACTTTTTCAATTTTTGCTATTCTGGAGTAAAAAGCCCCTATACTGGTAGCTGCATAAGCCATAAGGTAGGTAAATAAAATCACAGGTATTCCTGTTCCAAAGGCAAAAACAATAGGTAAATAGAGTCCGTCAACACTTGATATCGTTAATGGAATTAACATACCAAAAAACAGGGCGGCACTGTAAGGACAAAAGGCTAGGGCGAAGACAATTCCTATTAAAAAAGAACCTAATAATCCTTTAGTTTTAAATTTTTCTGATAATTTATTTGAGAAATCAAAGGTGCCTAAAAAGTTAAGTTTGATAAAATTCAGCATAATTAATCCGATAATAATTAAAAGCGGGCCTAAATATTTTTCACCATTTTGATTAAAAAAACGAGCAATATGGAATTTGCTGGCTCCAAAATATAAGATCAATCCAATAGTAGTATAGCTAAGAGCTCTTCCTAAGGAATATAATAAACCACTTAAAAGCACCTTTTTTTTATTCGATATGCTTTTTGAAATAAATGCAGTTGCAGTAATATTAGTAGCTAATGGACAAGGGCTAATGGCTGTCATAAGGCCTAATACCAAAGCAGAGAAAAACGGTAAACTGGTGCTTTCTAATAGGCTTTTTAAATACTCCATTAAAGCGTTTTTAACTCATTTTCAATTTTGTCTTTAAGTTCTTTAGAAAAAATATCTTGATTATTTCCTTCCATAAAAGCAAATTCGGTTAAATCTACGTGTTTTTCTTCACCATCTTTTATAACATTTAAAAACAAAGCAGTTCCAGAAGCTTCAAATTTTTCAGCTAGTTTTTCATTTTCTTTTTCATCTATATTAATCACCTGAAATGTTATTTTTCCATCCTTCATATATTCAGAAAAATAGGTATCGAGCGTGAATTTTGTATTGGCTTCAATGGCTTTACAAGTGACACATCTATGGGTAGAATGAAAATCGATAACTTCTATTTTAGATATGTTTTTATCTGTAGACATATTTTGGTTGCCTTTTTTGTCCTTACATGACGTATATAGCAGAAATATAATTGCTAAAAGTGAAGTGAATTTGAATGATTTCATGAGTAGTTTTTTAGATTTATAAAATAATATTGAACAGATAGCCTGATAGTATGATACAAAGGGTAACGACTCCAAAGAAAATGCCAATAAGTCTTAATGACATCACTTTTTTTAGAAGCATGGCTTCTGGTAACGACAAGGCCACTATACCCATCATAAATGCAATGGCCGTTCCTAACGGAATCCCTTTTGTAACCAGCACCTCAACAACGGGTAAAATTCCCGATGCGTTCGAATACATGGGAACTGCTAGAATCGTAGCGACTGGCACAGCAAAGAGGTTTTCTTTATTCATATAGTGTTCAAAAAAGCCTTTGGGAATATAGCCATGCATTAGTCCACCTATGGCAATACCAATAATCACGTAAGGGATAATTCCTTTAAGAATTTTGATTACTTCTGCCCAAATAATGGGTAACCGCTGTTTAAAGGTTTGTTTTTCTTCTTGAAATTTATATTGTTCTCTTTGAGCATTTTCAAGAATATCTTTAACCCATGGCGTTAAATAGTGTTCTAATTTTAATTTTTGAAGAATTATTCCCGATATAGTTCCTAAGAGCACACCGCTAACCACATATATAAGCGTGGTTTTTAGTCCGAATAATCCAATAAAAAGTCCAATAGCAACTTCATTAACTAATGGAGAGGTCACTAAAAAAGCAAAAGTGACACCTAAAGGAATACCGCCTCTTACAAACCCAATGAATAATGGGACAGATGAGCATGAACAAAAAGGCGTAACTACACCAAAAAGACTTGCCATAAGGTATTGTAAGCCGTAAAACTTATGACGTGACAGAAAGTTTTTAACCTTTTCTATAGGGAAGTAACTATTAACGATACCCATAAAAAAAATAACAGCAACAAGTAATATTAAAATCTTGGTGGTATCATTTATAAAGAAATTTAAAGCTTCGGATAAATGATTTCCCTTTTCTAAATGAAGTGCTTCAAATACTACCCAATCGGCTATATGTTGAATCCAGTCAAACATATAATATGTTAGGAACAACTATCAGAAGAGCAGCAGTTTCCTTCTTCATTCGTCGTTGTTTTAGTATCATTTAACACCTCTAAAACTTCTACTTTTGAAGGGACTCTTCCTTTTATGGTTACCTTATTATCCACGACTAAAGCGGGAGTGGTCATGACGTTAAATGTCATGATATCCATAATATCTTCAACCTTTTCAATGGTAGCATCAATGTTGTTTTCATCAACAACCTCTTGCACTAAAAGTGTCATGGTTTTACACTTTGGACAACCTGTACCTAAAACTTTAATTGAAATACCCATAATTTATGTTGTTTATCGCAATTAGACGATATTTTTATTAAAAAATATTCGTCAAAAAACGGAAAATAATAATTTAGCAATCATCCAATTCTCCTGATTAAAACAATATTTTATTTTTGGCGGTTTTAATTCGCCTTGAATTAATCCTGCTTTTTTTATTTCTTTTAAATGTTGAGACACTGTAGATTGTACTAAAGGAAAAACATCTACCAAATAACCGGTAAAACAACACGATTGATTTTCAATATGCTTTAAATAGCAATTCGGGTAGGATGCTCTAAAGCCATGGTAAATTGGGCTATAGCTTTAGTACCTTCTTTGTACTCAAAATGTTCTAAATTACTTTATAGTTATTATCGCAAATTTACGATGGGTTTAGTTGGATACATATGACATTAGTCACGTTTACCATTTTTTATAAGTAATATTTTTTTCTAAGCCAAAAGGATACTCTTACTAATAAAATTAATGCAGGTACTTCAACCAAAGGACCAATAACACCTGCAAAGGCTTGACCAGAGTTCAACCCAAAAACAGCAATAGCAACCGCAATGGCCAATTCAAAATTATTTCCTGCCGCCGTAAAGGATATGGCCGCATTTTTATCATAATCTGCACCCATAGCTTTACTCACAAAAAAGCCAACTAAAAACATAATGGTGAAGTAGATTAGTAAAGGAATGGCTATAATTAAAACGTCTTTTGGAATTTGAACAATCAATTCACCTTTAAGTGAAAACATCAAGATGATTGTGAATAGCAAGGCTATTAATGTCATTGGTGAAATAGTAGGGATGAATTTTTCTTTGTACCAAGATTCTCCTTTAAGTTTTACTAAAATCAATCTACTTAAAATACCAAGTACAAATGGAATTCCTAAATAAATAGCTACACTTTCAGCGATGGTATAAATGGAAATATCAACAATAGCGCCTTCAAACCCAAAATAGAGAGGAAGTACGGTAATAAATATCCATGCATAAAAACTATAAGCAAATACTTGAAAAATACTATTTAAAGCCACTAAACCGGCACCATATTCGTTGCTGCCTTCGGCAAGATCATTCCAAACCAAGACCATAGCAATACAACGAGCTAGCCCAATCAAAATTAATCCTACCATATACTCGGGGTAATCTTGCAAAAAGGTAATAGCTAATATGAACATTAAAATCGGGCCTATAACCCAATTTAACACCAATGAAATAGAAAGGATTTTTACATTCTGAAATACCTTTGGCAACAAGACATAATTGACTTTGGCTAACGGTGGATACATCATTAAAATAAGACCTATGGCTATGGGTATATTGGTACTGCCCTTGCTAAAGGATTCTATAACTTTTGGTAATGATGGCACAAAATAACCAATGCTAACACCTAACGCCATCGCCATGAAAATCCAAAGGGTTAAATAACTGTCCAGAAAACTTAACTTTTTCTTCATCATGATTTCTTAGTTTATTTGAGAAAATACATAATATAATTCAGTTGCAATTTGAATACTACGTTCATAATATTTCTCTTTTTGCAATGGCGTGTTGTCAAATGCTTTTGGATCTTCGAACGTCATTGGAATTCGTTTTTCAGCCCCAGCAATAAAAGGACAACCTTCATCGGCATTCGAACAGGTCATGATAGCGGCAAATTCAGATTGCGGATTAAATGTATCGTCATAGGTTTTTGAAAACCCAATAACAGGATGCTCATTTTCTGCATATTTAATGGCGTATATAGGGTTTTTGCCTTCTGAAAGTGTGCTAATTTTAAAACCCAGATTTGATAGCGTTTCACCAATCAAAGGAAACATAGCAGTAGCTTCTGTGCCTCCTGAATAACTAAATACGTTTTTTATATTAAAATGACAGCCCATAACCTGTGCCCAAATTTGGGACAAATGACTACGGCGTGAATTGTGAGTACAAATAAAATTGAGCCTGATGTCTTGATTAATGTTTTTTTTCTGTTGAATAAAGTCTATTAAAGTTTGAAGAATTACTTTGCGTTCTTCAGAGATGGTTTCAATATTTAAATCATCAATAAGGTTTTGGATACCTGTAAATAACATGTGGTTTCGTTTCAAGGATTTAACAACAATTTGAATTGGGAGCACAACAAGACGTTGATTGTAATTCCAATAATTTTGCCTTTGCTTTTTCCGGAGGAATCCCGCATGCACTTTTAGCTAAACAATCGGTTTGTTTGGTGGTAAGTAGAAAGTTCGTGCCGTCAAAATCTAGTCCGAATTTTCCAATGGTTGTGTCTTGATATTCAACCTCTATGTTTAAATCTTCTAACTCTAAAACTTTTTCAGATAACTCAATAATGTGTACTAATTTTTCAGGATGCAATCTGTGGTCATAATCATTGGCTTCCCATAACTGAAAATTAATAACCTCTTCATGTCTAACCGTTCCGCCACAATCAATAAAGTGTTTAGATACTTTTCCGACTTCGGTCACGTGAAAATGATTTGGTACTAGATTTCCATCAGGCAATTGAAACGCCATGGTATCTAAATTTTTTAAGTGATTCTTGATTTCTGATAGTGTCATAATATTTTTTGTTTTATTGTAATATTTCGATATAATTGGTTAATTTTTTTAGCAACAGGCAATAGAACCTTTTGGTTTCTGACTTAAAAACGATGAGAATAAGGTCTCAATCTCAACCCATTTTTCTTGGTTGATGCAATAGCACACACTGGTACCTTCAATGTTGCCTTTAATGATGCCTAAGTTTTTAAGTTCTTTTAAGTGTTGTGAAATAGTGGGTTGTGCTAAACCAATTTCATCAACTAAATCGCCGCAAATACAGCTGTTTATTTTTATGAGGTGTTGTAAAATCGCAACGCGTGCCGGATGCCCAAGCGCTTTGGCGATCATTGCAATGGTATTTTGCTCTTCTGTGAATATTTCGGTCTTCGTTAATCCCATGTCTTATATTATAATATTGCAATATTACGATTAATGTTTAAATAGAAAAAATAATATTATAGTTTTTTATCTATTTTATAACTAAATGATATCGACCTATTTTAATACGTTACGTCTGCTGTTAACGAATTTAAGCATGTATTCTTCTAGCCTTGCTACCCTTCCACATTAAAAAACACCTTATAGAAATGCATTTTTTTCTCATCATCATAACCACGTTCTAAGAATTCGCTGGCAGCTTCAGGAGCATCAATATCCAGTTTGATTTGTATGTTGGTGTCTAATTTAATATCGGTTTTTATTTTTTTCTTTTCTTTAGTAACCACACGTTCGGCAACATCAAATTGATTTCTAATGACAAGATTTTGTTCACATTCGAAGGCTTTTTTGTAATCGTCAAATAACGTTTTGTACGTCTCTTCTTCAAAAACTTCTTCTTTAAAGCGTTCTACATTAACAACTTCATTGTCTTTAAAGAAATCTATTGTTTTAGCTAAAAAGGTATTCTGCTCTTGTGCACCGTAACTGGTTTTTAAAATTTCGGTTGAAAACTCTTTGCAAAGCTCAATATATTGTTGGGTATGGCTATTGGCATCATCGGCGTATTTTATGTTCAGAAAGTGATTGATCCAATATTGGGCGTCGTAACTGTTATTATCGACACTTAAAATGATGTTGCCTTCGGCATCAGATTGGTTCAAAATCAAGCAACCTTTATCAACTTTTTTAGAACTGATACCTTTTTGTACCAAGACATCATAGCTTTTGTTTTCTAAATAGGTTTGAAAGAAATTGACTTTGTTTTCAATTTTAAAAATACCAATAGCATTAGTAGTAATCTCATTAAACTCAATACCTTCAAACATCACAACCAATACATCGCCTGTTTTTATTTGTGAAGAGTTAGACTGCTCGTATAAATGAGTTACAATATGTTTTGAAACCTCTATAAACGTATCATCCTCATTAAATAGTTGGTTGGAATAGCTGTTGATTTCATTTAGTGAAATGTTAGCATGATGATTAAACCGATAGCTTTGAACGACGGATGCAAAGGGTCTTAATAGAAAAGGAAGCATTAAATCATAACTAGCTTCATCAAAATCGACTACTTTTTCTGAAAAAGCATTTTTAGTGTCATTAAACTTGTTTCCAACTTTATGAATAATAAATTTTGAAATAGTGGCGTTTTTTCTTGAAATCATGGAGCAATTAGGTGTCAGTTTTAAGGTTGCAATACTATGAAAATAAGTTTGAAAAATGATAAAAAAGAACGCCAAAGCATAACACTTTGACGTTCTCAGATTCGAGGACTTTCGACTTGGTTACCGTTATGTTTTTATTTGACTTTTCATTTGATTCTTAAAATGTTTAAAGTTAAAAATTCCATTTCACTTTTAAAGGATTTTAAAACTAATTAATTTGATATAGAATGATAGCATTATCATCTCCTTTAACAATAAATTCTAAATCTCTATCTCCGTCAAAATTATCTAACATGATGCTTGAATTTCCATAAACAGGAAAATTAGGTAAGAGTTTAGCATTGCTATCAAATACATATATTTTTTGTGTTTGTAAATCGGTTACAGAAACATAAATTTTATCTTGTAAATAAAACAATGTAGGCTTTGTATATATACCATAATCTAACTCATAATGGTTTCCTTTTATGGTAAGTTTGTTTTCGCTTAGTGTTACCAATGTTTTACTTGAGGTTTCTATGTGGTGTTGATTAGATAGATTTAAATTTTGAGACACAGAATTGCCTTTAGAATCTATGGTTATAAGATGTCCATCTGGACTCGTTGTAGTAAACTTATTTCTATATAAATAAATGGCTTCTTTTGAAAATGAACTAGATGTTTTTGGAGTTACTCTTGTTTTTCCAGTTCTGTCAAGAATGTACATCTTATTTTCGGTATTAAAAACAATGTAGTCTTTATTGCCAATTCTAAAATGTTGTGGCTGATTTAATATGGTTTTATTGGCCGATTTAAATTTAAAACCATTCACTGATTTTAAATTTTTATCATACATTAACAAGTTACTGCCTTGAGTAACTAAAAGTCTGTAATTTTTATTTTTATCATAATCAAAAACAGAAAGTGGTTGGGTGATCGCATCATTAAATTTGCCTGGATAAGGAGATACATCGTTTCCGTTTCTATCAATTAAATAGACTCTGTGAGGGGTTGCAAAAGCTAATTGAAGGCGTCCGTTTTTATAGATATCAATTTGTTCTATTTGCCCTAAAACGGGTCCATCAAGTCGTTTTTTCCATCGTATTTTACCAGAATTTGAAATTAAATACAGATTGTTTTTAATATCTTGAACAACGATGTCTTTTTGCCTGTTTAAATGATTGGTGACAAATTGCGGCGTGTTTAATAAATCGTCGTCTAATTTGATGTTTAATTCTTCAGAAATTGAATTTAGAGCCGCCTTAATTTTTGATTTTTTGATGATGCCATTAACATGTGCGAAATTAGAATCATATACAAATTGTAAAGCACTAGCTTTATATTTATCCAGTGGTAAAGGAATGTAATCATTAAGATTCTTATGTAATACAGAATTTAATAGGGATGGATTTACTACCATTAACAAAGACGATGCATCGCTTAATTGATCTTTTATATCATTAAAATAAGTTTGTTCACTTAACGTGGTTTTGTTTTGATAGTTGGAAATAATATTTTGAATCATTTTTAAATCATCACTAAAGACAAAGAAATTATCTAAAATACAATATGTAGTAGCATTATTAAAAGTGATTAATGGTCCAAAAGCGGTTTTAAATAAATCTGGTTTACTAAAACTATAAAGATCAACTTGTCTAAACGTATCAATTATATTTTGCTCGCTTATTAAAGCGTCTTCGGTTGACGCTGCATCCAGCGAATTTAAAACAATAGTGCGGTTTTGAGAATTGTAAATAACGCCTACTTCAATAACATTATCAAATAGGTTAAAACTATTTTTTAAGGTGTCGGTTGGTGTAAACTTAACCAGGTTTGAACGAAAGTTTTCATAATTATTAAACGTAAAACTTAACATACCATCAGCATTATAGGGCGTTACATGCTGTATTTGATTTTCTTGAGCAATGGTGTTTTTAAAAACATTTATAAAACTTTTTGTTGAATCGTTAGCTTGAGTGATACCGTTAAATAGAATCTCATCTTGATTGATATCAACATCTATAGCCATGTATTCGGCGAAGGTTTTAAGAGGAAGTTTGTTTTCAGGAAAGAATGAGGTTATAAAATGATTCTCATCACTTTTTAGGATAATAGAAATCGTTTTATCATCGCTAGTCGTTTTATATATTTTTTCTAATGCCTCATTTGAGTTTTTGAAGTTAAAAGCACCTTCAACAATCTCTTTTGATGATGAAGAAAAAAATGTACTATCTATAATGGCGCTATAAAAAATTTGGTTATTAAATGTAGATTTTATGATGGATTTCTTATTATACGTAAGTGTTTCTTCCATATAATTCGTGACAGAATCTCTAACAAATAAACCTTCAGAGTATTTTGTAATAAAAGCATATTGAAGACTGTCAAGTTCGTCTTTATGTAATGCAATGAAAAGATTGCTCTCTGGGTTTATAAGCTCAAGACTATGCAATTGACCTTCTAGCTTCTTGTAAGAATTTGTTTTAGAAACATTATCAAAGAATTGATTGTTTTCAATGCTGTTCTTTAAAATTTCAAGATTTGGAACTTTTAATAATACAGATGTATTTTCAGGAATAAAGTCAAAAAGTTTTGAATGATTTGTTTTATCGTTTGAACAGTTGCAAATGAATAAAAATAAGATGGATAGTCTAACGAATCTCATGTATTAATTAATGTTTTTGCAAAGATATAAACTTATAGGTCTAATTTTAATTGTTCAGGCAATAGTCTAAATGTTTTTCTATGGTATTTAGTAATTCCGTATTTTTTTATAGCTTCTCTATGTTCTTTGGTTGGGTAGCCTTTGTTTTGTTTCCAATTATACATCGGGAATTCTTCATGGATCTTATTCATGTATTCATCACGATACGTTTTAGCTAAAACTGAAGCTGCTGCAATACTCATGTATTTACCATCACCTTTAACAATGGTTTCAAAGGGAATACTTTTATAAGGCTTAAATTTATTTCCATCAACTATAATAAATTCGGGGTTTGGTTTTAACTGCTCAATAGATTTGTGCATGGCCAAGATAGAGGCGTTTAAAATGTTTATGGTGTCAATTTCTTCCTGAAAAATATGGGCAACACCAAAAGATAAAGATTCTAATTCGATAATAGGTTTTAGTAAATCTCTTTTTATTTCTGATAGTTGTTTTGAATCGTTTAATATAGTATTCGTAAAATTTTCCTTTAAAATAACTGCCGCCGCAGTAACAGGACCAGCTAAACAACCACGGCCAGCCTCATCTGTGCCGCATTCTAGTTTGAAATCTGAATGTTTTATTGCTAGCATACATTAGTTACTAGTGTCAAATTTAAAATTTTAAAAATGTAATATGATTAATTGATTGGTTATTTTTTCTCTTTAAAATTGTTGTGTATTCAATTTAATATTTTCATTTTTGTCACCGACTAATTCAAATTGATTATAATTAATCCTCCTTATTAAGGAAGATTGTTTTTTATAGAAAGCCAGCAAAATTTTGCTGGCTTTCTTTATTTAAAATATTTGTCGGTGCTTTACGTTCAAATAATTACTTTTGTTTCGGAAAAAAGCAATTATGAGAAAAACAGCTTTCTTAATCATTCTATTATGTACTTTTTGTGGACTTTTTGCCCAAAAGAAGCCTGTTAGTCCATATCGCGTAAATGAAGAGATTGGTTTATTAAAAGCCAATGATTCAACCAGACCACCTAGTAAAAATACCTCCGTTGCTAAGAATCTTGCTAAAATCAAAGATTATCTAATCATTAATTTTGAGAATGATACCACTTATGTTGATACTACGCTAAGCATAAAAAAAGATTACAAATTCAATTATTTAAGAAAAGACGATTTTGAGTTGATGCCGTTTTCAAATTTAGGGCAAACCTATAATTCTTTGAGTTATAATTTTGAGAGTACCATGCTTATGCCAAGTTTTGGAGCAAGGGCAAGACACTTTAATTATATGGAAATTGAGGATATTGATTATTACCGTGTACCAACGCCATTAACCGAATTGTTCTTTAAAACGGCCTTTGAACAGGGGCAATTACTAGATGCTTTTTTTACAGTAAACACAACACCAAGACTTAATATATCGATTGCATATAAAGGGTTAAGATCTTTAGGGAAATATCAGCATATCTTAACCAGTACCGGTAATTTTAGAGTTACAGGTAATTATGTAACCAAAAACAAAAGATATGCATTAAGGGCGCATATTGTAACACAAGATTTACTAAACCAGGAAAACGGAGGCTTACAAGATAGCAACATAACGTTTTTTGAAACTGGAGAAGAAGAGTTTTTAGACCGCTCTATCTTAGAAGTAAATTTTGAAAATGCAGAAAGCATTCTAAAAGGCAAACGCTTTCATTTAGATCATGGGTACAATATTGTTCAAAAGCATGACTCAACATCAAATCATACTCTTAATATTAGGCATATCATGTCTTTTGAAGACAAATATTATCAATACGACCAAAGTTCAGTTTCGAGTTATTTTGGTGCTGCTTTTAAAAGTTCAAAACTTAAAGACAGGGTATCTCTAGAAAACTTTTATAATCAGTTTCAGTTAAATTATAGTAATGATCTGCTAGGCGATTTAGAGTTTAACCTTGGTAGTAATAACTATAATTATGGGTATGATAAATTAGTAATTCTTAACGGAAATACAATTACAAATAGATTAAAAGGAGATGTCTATTCGGTAGGAGGGAAATATCACAAACAATATAAAAGATTTGATTTAAATGGTGAAATGGGAATAAATGTTACTGGCGATTTTGATGGTAACTATATAAAAGGAGCGGCATCTTTTAAGTTAAATGAAGATATGTCTGCAACCGCCTCTATAAACCATAGTTCAAAAGCCCCCAACTACAATACCCTATTATATCAAAGTGATTATATCAACTACAATTGGCAAAATAACTTTAACAATACAGAGACTCAGCAGCTATCGTTTCATTTAAAATCAAATAAAATAGCCAATATTTTGGTAGATTATTCAACCATCACAGATTATACCTATTTCAAAAAAGACGAAACCACAAACCTTACAAGTGCATTTCAAAACAACGCAACCATTACCTATTTAAGAGTTAAACTTAAAAAAGAAATCTCAATAGGCAAATTTGCACTAAACAATACCATATTATATCAAAATGTACAAGACGAAAACAATACCTTAAATGTGCCAGAAATAGTAACGCGAAATACCTTATACTTTTCAACCCACATGTTTAATAAGGCTTTATTTTTGCAAACAGGAGTCACTTTTAATTATTTTACCAAGTATTATATGAATGATTATGATCCGCTATTAGCCGAATTCACAGTTCAAAATGAGAAGGAATATGGAGAATTTCCAAGGTTAGATTTCTTTATTAATGCAAAAATACGTCAAACGCGCATCTTTTTAAAAGCAGAACATTTCAATTCAGCCTTCACAGGTTATAATTATTACTCAGCACCAAACTATCCCTATAGAGACTTTACAGTGCGTTTCGGTATCGTTTGGAATTTCTTTATGTAGATTTTTGGGCATTACCAAGCTGTATTAGCTTGGTCGCGCTTTCACAACTCACTTTTGTGATAATCTATTTTTTATTAAATAGCTAATAAAAAAGAGTTCAAACAAGCCGTTCAATCGCTAATGCAATTCACAACATGTTGTGATATGTTTATAAAAACTATCAAATTTTCTCATTCAAAATCAAAAACTTAATTTTTTTTATTTGTAACCCATTGAAAACAAAGGTTTAAAAGGTTATAAAAAAATGAAGTTAAAAAAAGGCAAAAAAAGTCATTGTGGAAATAAAAAAGGGGTGTATGTTTGCAGCCGCTAAAAAAGGCAATAAGTTTT